>JAGTUY010000443.1 GCA_018224455.1 Desulfosarcina sp. | reverse complement strand
GAAAAACATGGCAACGATTATACCATAAAACCGGCTTATTTCAGGCATGCTCAACTCCAGTGAAATTGGTAAAAATCATGGCGCAGATACGGCGAACAGCGGCAATACATGGAAAATTTTCCAAGTATTGGCATATTACGTGCGGAAAGTGGAAAATAAGCCCTTAAATTTTCCACTTTTTGATTTTAGGATATGCCTATAGTGGAAACCAAAACCAAATTCACCCCAAATCCTGACCTGAAGTTAATGGATCAGGTCCGTCAGGTCCTTCGTTACCATCATTACGCATTTAACACGGAAAAGACCTACTGTAAATGGATACTTAAGTATATCCGTTACTTCGGCGTCAACCGCCATCCCAGGGAGTTGGGCGCCAAGGAGGTCGAGACCTTCCTCAGTCACTTGGCAACATCGCAGAAGGTTTCGGCGGCGACCCAGCAACAGGCTTTAAACGCCATTATCTTTTTGTATAAACAGGTTCTTCATATTGACATAAATGACAAGATAGCCCCGATAAGAGCCAAACGTCGTCCCAGGCTGCCAGTGGTGATGTCCGTTGAGGAAACTCATGCGGTGCTCAAATGGAGCGCCGCCACCATGTCCTCGCCTCCGGGCTGCAAAAGGCAGTGCGCGCAGCCGTGCGCCGCACCGGGCTGAGCAAGCGGGTCACCTGTCACACGTTTCGCCACAGCTACGCCACTCACCTGCTCGAAAATGGCGTCAATATTCGGATCGTCCAGGAACTGATGGGTCATGCGGATGTGAAAACCACCGAGATTTATACCCATGTCATGCAGAAGAACCTGGCGGCGGTGGCCAGCCCCCTGGATGCCCTTCGTGCCGGTGGGCCGCTTTCCCCGTCGGATACCTCGAAGGAGCCCTAAGCTGAAGGTTTTGGGATTTTGGGGTCAAATGTGAAGACCTGACCCTGGTGCCCTCTTTTTTCTCTCAACTCGAGACGCAATGGACGCCGGGTGTTTATCTGGAGAGGTTGAGTGATCCGGTCATCACGGCAATGAAACAACTCCCGCTGCCTCCGCCGTCGGAAAGTGAAACATTGGCTGGCGGCGTTGCAGTCGTCTTCAGCGACGAGGAGGTGGACCAACCGATATCCTGCATCAATGCCGCGGCCAATCCCACGTCGTGGGTTGCACCCGTGAGCGACGGTTCCATCAGTTCGTCTGGACTCAATGCGCTGCTGAAGTGTGATACCGAAGATCCGGGGTCCTGCGGGTCGGGGGCGTGCATCGCCACGTGGCCGCTCGGGTGGCGGCCTGAAGTCAATCGGCCACTTTGGGCAACCACATCGGGGCCGACCCAATGAAGGTTGCCCGTATCGACGCTCGCTGAAACACGCGCCCCATCAGTCATCTCGGGATAAAGTTCTCCGGTCGAGTGATTTTCCAGCCACAGCATGAAAACATCGTCAACATTATTGAGCTTGGCGCCGGTGCCGAGATCCACGAAGGTTTGAAAACCAAGGCCGTGACCCAGTTCGTGCAGCACAACGCTGACAAAGTCGATGGTGCCGGCAGGCGGATTCTCATCCAGGCCGTAGTACCAGACTTTTGGAAATGCGCAGGCCGAATCGTCTATGGCGCTGTTGAAAGTGGCGTCGATGTCACTAATTCCCGGCGCCAGGTCGGCTCCTGCCAGTGCGTTGGCCAGCGCGGCAGGATACCATGTGTGGGTTACCGGCGCCCCGGTGAAGTCGCGATGCACCGTGTTCGTGCCTGCCGCACCGAGGCTGGCAGTCGTGGCTTCACACGGCTGCGGATCGAATGTTGCGCCGACGATGATTGCCTGGCTGCTGTCGAGCAGGCCGGCCCATATTGCCGCGGCGTGTTCGAAGGCAACGAACCGTTGATCCCCAAGGGTTGCACCGGCATTTCCGCCGGCTATTGAGGCCGGGTCAGGGGCACCGGGATCGTTGAAGCCCTCGCCTGGCCCGTCAAGAACATCGATGACGATGGTTGCCTGAGCATGGATCCGGCACGGGGCTCCAAGGGCCACGGCTGCCACGACAGCCACCAGAAGCGCAACCGGCAATCTTCTGCGAGTCTGCATGTTTTCACTCCATCCTGCCATTGGCCGGGTGTTCGATCGTGGTTTTGCCGTTTCTCTCGACAGTTGCCGTGACCGGGCTTTGAAAACGGCCCTTCAGATCGATCATCACCCCCCCGCCGGGCACGGGGCTTGACGCTTCTTCCATCTTTTCATCCGAGGTGCTGAAGGCGGACGGCTGGATGGACTCGCTTGCGGCAGGTGTTTGGTGCTCAGGCGGGCTGATGAATTCACCCGTCTCGGGATCGATGTATGCCCGTTGGGCGCTGTCCGTCCGTGTTTGCTGTTGGGATGCTGTCTCGCTGGTCTTAGTTTGTCCCACGTCCTCAATGGTGGACGGCGTGCGCCCATTTGTGCAGTGGGTGCAAAAAGCCAATACAAGCATAAAAAAGGCAAACCGTTTCATTTCAGCAATCCTTTCCAGGAGCCCAGACACGCGATAAACCATTCGGCCTTTAAAACATAATACACGAAAGTTGGAAAATCACGGTCTCATCTTTTTGTCCCCGGCGTGATTGTTATTCAATGACAGTGGGTTGCCTGTTTAATCGGGACATCGCGCTGAGAATTGATTTCGCTGGAATGGTTTTAGCTGCTTCCCGGAGCGGAAACAGCGTCGAGGTGATCCGCATCTTCCCACCCGAACGGATCGTCGATAACCAGCGATCCCGCCACCAGGCACTCCAGCCCGAAAGGCAGGTATCCGCCGTATCCCAGAATTGGCATTTCGAACAGGTGAAAGCGTTGCACGAAAGGGACGGTGTAGGTCCAGCGGGCCAGGCTGAAGTAGTTCCACATCTCCCAGAAGAACCCGCAGATCAGCGCGGCCAAGGCCGGGACCACCAGCGGCCGCCAATCCCCGTACCTCAGGGGATGGAGCAAGGTGCGCCGGCCGGCCAGCGCCTGAATGGATAAGATGATGATCAAGGGCGATACCCACAGCAAGGCAAAGAGCTGATCCGGAAAGATGCCGATCAGGGATAGTCCACCGCTCGCCGTTGTCAATGCCACTAGAGGCGTCCAGCGGCCGGAAGGCAGATTGATCGGCCGGCAGCGGGCCGGGCCTTTTGCCAGGGCGGGAAAAGTAAGCAGCAGGTCGATCATGCTCAACACACCGGGCAGCACCGTGGCAAAGGCCAGACTGGAGTAGTACGAGTACTCCTGGGGCCCCATGCCTTCGATCCCGGTGTAGTACCAGTTTTGGACGAAGCGGTTGAGGTATTCGAAGAACCACCAGAATCCGGCACTGACCGGAAATAAAAGCAGAAACCGAAGCGGCCGGCGCAGTATCAGGCAACTGCCGCTGCGTTTGACGGCAAGGGCATTGACGGCAAGGATGAAGCCGGCCCAGATGGGCAGGAAGGTGTGGGGCTGGAAAAGCCAGAACCAGGTGAACCGCTGCCAGGCCAGGAGCCACGAGGCCAGGCAGAGCGCCATTCCGGCCCAGCCCCACCAGGGAAGGCGTCCAGGCTGTCGAAAAACGACTGCGCCGGTGATTTTTTCTATCGGCCTGGGGTATTCGGGCGCCTCAACACCTTCACGTTTATACTGCTGGCCGCAGCGAATGGCCCACAACAGGCCGCAGATCAGCAGCAGGTCGACAATGGCAAAAAAGGCAAACCAGGGCCATGAAAAGTCGGCATGCTGCACAAAACGGGTGGTCGGCGGTATTTCCAGGTAAGGTGCGGGATCCCGGCCGGCAGCAATGATGCCCAGCAGGGGCATACCGGCCAGCAGCAGGGCAAAAAGGGCCCATCCCGAGACCGTCCCTCTCGTGTGTAAACGCTGACGCATCGGTTGCTGGGCCTATTCCAAGCCAAACGATTAAATTATTGAATCCAGGAGATCACAACAGTCCCCAATACCAGGGCGATGATGCCCACCAGCCGGTAACCCTGGTTCGAAAGGGTGTCCAGCCAATCTTTGCTGCTGTCGAACAGGCCGCCGGGATTGAAATAGATCAGCACGCCTTTGACGATTCCCAGAACGCCGATCAGCGCGATAAACCAGCTGTGGCTGGTCGACGATGCGGCAACGAGCAGCAGCAGGCCGAAAACGGCGGGGATGATGGCCAGCATTTTACGATCCAGGCGGTTCATCAACCCTTTAAAATAAGCCTTGTAGTCATCGGTGTACAGGATGGCGATCGTACCGGCCGCAATCCACAGGAATCCCAGCAGATAAATCACGAACTTCATTGTTTTTATTTCCTTTCCCCGAAGTGCTTTACATGGTTTTAGGTGCAATTTTAATTGATTCTGATTTTTCTTGTTAACCCAGAACCGGTTCGCATCAAATCATACCCCATACCAAGAGAACGATCAATGACATCAAGGTAACCGGCACACCCACCCGTGCATGCTCCCCGAAGGAGATGACGACCCCCATGCGGGACGCCTGTTCGATGACGATCAGATTGGCGATACTGCCCAGTACGAACAGATTGCCGGCGAAGGTGCTGGACAGCGCCAGCGTGTACCATTGCTGGGGATCGAGCGGGTCCATGAATGGGATCAGCAGCATGACGGCGGGCACGTTGCTGAAAAGGTTGCTGAGCACCACCGTCAGACCGGTCAGCATGGCGCTGTTGCCCAGATCCATCCCCCAACCGGCCAGCCGATCCATCACCAGGTTCAGGTCGTGTGCCTGGCCGATGGCGTGGATGACGATGAACAGGGCGCAGAACAGCGTGATCAGGTGCCAGTCCACCAACCCCAGGATGTCCCGGGTTTTCATCCGGCGGCTGCAGAGCAGGAAGCCGGCGATGGCGATGGCCGACACTTCCCTGGGGATGGATGTGAAAAACAGGGTCACGAGACCAACCACCGCGATGACGCCCTTGGCGCTCTGCCAGGGGTTGAAATCCGGCCAGGCGCCGGGGGCCTCGTTGGTCGGACGGGTTTCTTTGACCTCCATTTGACCGCGGTAGATTCGGAGCAGGAGCAGGTAGCTGCCCAGCAGGCAGACTAGCGCCGGCGGTGCACACCAGGCGATGAAACGGCCGAAGGCCAACTGGCCGACCTGGCCGATGAGCATGTTCTGGGGGTTGCCGATGATGGTGGCCGCCGAGCCGATGTTGCTGGAGACTGCCAGGCCCAGCAGGAAAGGCATGGGGCTCCTGCCGGAACGGATCAGGGCGGCCGTCAACACCGGCGTGAAAGCAAAGCAGACGATATCGTTGGCCAAAAGGGCCGACAGAACGGCGCTGACCGCCATGAGCACCAGCAGGAAGGCTTTCGGGCGCGCCAGCAGCGTCAGGATTCGCGAGGCCGCCCAGGTGTAGAAGCCGCCGAGCCGCAGCTGGGCGCTGATGACCATCAGCGAATAGAGCAAAAGGATCGTGGGCAGGTCGATGGCCTGGACCGCGGAGGGCGTGGAGACGACCCCGAAGCCGACCATGGCGATGGCACCCAGCAGCGCGATACCGACCCGGTCGATCACCAGGCCCGGGACTTTTCCCAGGGCGATGCCGAGGTAGGTGATCAGAAAAATGGTCAGGGACATAGCCATCCGGCGGATAGGTTGAAGGCTGGAGCGTTTAAGGTTTCTACAATCGGCGGTCCAACGCTGAAAAAACGCCTACCGTCTTCAGCGATTTCCTGCAGCAGTCATTTTGCCCCTCACCCTTTCCCTCTCCCCAAAGGGGCGAGGGAAAGCAAATCGCCAACCAGGGACGTCATAATTTAACCTTGCCAGGCACTCCCAGCTACTTGGCGCGGATGCGGTCGAAATGGCGCACCAGGGATTCGCGCCGCACGCGGGCCGTCTCCATGCCGTCCCTGGCTTGCATGCCGGCCAGGGTGGCTTCGATCTCCACGAGGGCATCGGGGTTCTTGCGGTCGGTCAGCACCACGCATGCTGCGGATCGCTTCCAGGTGATCGTCCGTGGCGAGTTCCGCGCAGAGCCGGCCCACCTCCCCTTCGATACCCAGGCGGGTCTGGTACGTGTGCATCATCGTCTGAAATTCGATTGGGGTGACCCTGGTGCCCGTGCGGGGGATGACGCGGGCCAGCTGCTCCCACTACAGCCGGTAAAGCACCTCGCGCATGGGGGTGCGGCTGACGCCGAATTCCCCGGCGAGGACATTCTCATTGAGAATCTGCCCCGGTGCATACTCCAGGAAAAGACTGCGGCGCTTGATTTCCCGGCAGATGTCTGGGTTCATGCCAGTAATGCCTTCTTGCCTGTAAATTATTATACCGATGGTGTAACATTCCAATGCACCCCTGTTGTACCAGTGACGCGGGGCTTAATCAACATCCGTTGTTCCAAAAGGAGGTAAGGGGGCACATGTTGGTTTGGACATGTTTACAAACGGTGGTTCGAGGACTATTTTATTTGCATTAATTGACAAGCCATTCAGGACCCGGAAAGGCGGCTTGACATGATCAAAGCGGCGTTGATCGTCGTTGACATGCTCAACGATTTTATCGACGAAAAAGGCGCCCTCTACTGCGGGCAGGATGCCCGGGAGATTGTCCCCTTCGTGCGCCTGCGGCTGGAGGCGCACCGGCGGGCGGGCAGCCCGTTGGTGTATCTGCAGGACGCTCACGGCAAGAACGACCGGGAGTTTGAAAAATTTCCCCCACACTGCGTCACCGGTACCTGGGGCAGCCAGATTATCGACGCGCTTGCCCCCCAGCCCGGTGAACGGGTGCTGCCGAAAACCCGCTACAGCGGCTTTTACGGCACCGACCTGGAAATGATTCTGGCTTCGCACGGCCCGGAGGAAGTGGAGGTGGTGGGCGTGTGCACATCCATCTGTGTGATGGACACCGTCGGCGGGCTGGCAAACCGGGACTACCGAACCATCGTGCCGCGAGCCGGGGTGGCCGATTTTGACGCCGAGGCTCACAGCCATGCCCTCAAACGGATGAAACGGCTCTACGGAGCGACCATCCAATGAGTTATCCCGAGTTTCCCGGCCCCTTGTTTACCGATCTTTACGAATTGACCATGGCGGCCGGATACTTCGACCGACATATGGTAGACCCGGCAACCTTCTCTCTGTTCGTGCGTCCCCACCCCAGGCGGAACTATTTCGTGGCCGCCGGGCTTGAGGCGGTGGTGGATGCACTCGTTCGCTTCCAATTCAGTGACGAGGAGATCGACTGGCTGGCGCAGACCGGCCGGTTCAAGCGCGATTTCCTGGCCCATCTTTCTACAATGAGATTCACCGGGAATGTCACGGCCATGGCCGAAGGGGAGATCTTCTTTCCCGATGAGCCGGTGATGGAGGTGACGGCGCCGCTGATCCAGGCCCAGATCGTCGAGACCTATCTGATCAATACCGTGGGGGTTGCCAGCCTGATGGCCACCAAGGCCGCCCGCTGCGTTCATGCCGCTGCTGGCCGGCCCATCGTCGACTTTTCTCTGCGCCGCACCCAGGGCAGCCATGCGGGAATGGCGGTGGCCCGGTCATCCCATATCGCCGGTTTTTCAGGCACCAGCAATGTGCTGGCCGGCAAGACATGGGGGATTCCACTCTCCGGTACCATGGCCCACTCCTTCGTGACCGCATTTGAATCGGAAACCGATGCCTTCGAGGCCTATGCCAATCTGTTTCCGGACAGCGCCGTATTTCTGATCGACACCTATGACCCCCTGCAGGGGGCTAAGGCGTCCGCCGTTGTGGGCAATCGTATGCGCCAAAAAGGGCACGCCCTGATGGGTGTCCGCCTGGACAGCGGGGAGATGATCTCCCTGAGCCAACAGGTGCGCCGGATACTGGACGAGGCGGGGCTGTCGGAGGTGAAGATCTTTGCCAGCAGCGGATTCGACGAGTATGCCCTGGAGCGCCTGATCGCCGGCGGTGCCCTCATCGATGCATTTGGCGTGGGTACGCGCATGGGAACGTCGGCCGATGCACCCTACCTGGACATGGTCTACAAAATGGTTCGGCTGGGCGAGCGAAATGTGCGCAAGGTCAGCGAAGGCAAGATCACGCTGGCCGGGGAGAAGCAGGTTTTCCGCAAGACGGCCGCCGACGGCCGCTTCCTCGGCGATATTATCGGCCTGAGGGACGATGCGCCGAACGGGGCAGAGCCGTTGCTGACCCGGCTGATGGAAAATGGCCGACCCGCGGGCCCCATGCCGACCCTGGAGCAGATCCGGTCACGCTTTGCCGGGAATTTCGAGCGGCTGGATGACAGCCACAAGCGGTTCACCGATCCGCAACCGTATCCGGTGGTGGTCAGTGATCGGTTGGTGGCGTTGCAAAAGGAGTGTTAACGGAGGATTCGATGATTCGAGGGGTCGAGGGATACCACCCTGATATAGGTGTTAAGTCTATGTAGCTACCGACCTTTGGATGGCCATTTGTTATTTGTATCGGTGCTTTGATCGATTTTGGATTCACGGAATGTGGATATCTGCAATCAGGCCTGACTGGGAATTAGTTGGAGTTATGTTGCGACGCTTACAATGAGGGTTTTTTAATGCGATGAGGAAGACGAATGCAGCTTTAAAAAATTCCGCTGAATTGTCATGTTAG
>JAGTUY010000442.1 GCA_018224455.1 Desulfosarcina sp. | reverse complement strand
GCCCTGTGCGACGCCCTGCCCAACTTCCAGTGGTGCATGACCATCGGCATGGCCGAGGACGTGCCCGCCGACATCGCCGATCGGGTCATCGCCCGCAAGGTGTTCGAAAACTGTGAGAAGCCCCTGGTGTTCTGCTGCAAGGACACCAACAGCGTCAAAGACACCTACGAAATGGCGCTCCTGTTGTGCGGCGGCAGGGAGACGTTCGACGAGGCGCCCACCATCGTGCACTACTCGGAACCCATTTCGCCGCTGGTCTATTTCGACCCGGCCATAGACAAAGTCATGTACTGCGCCGAGAACCGCATCCCGCTGATCAACTTCCCGGCGCCCCAGTGCTGCGGCAGTTCGCCGTCCACCTTTGCCGGAGCGCTGGTTCAGGCCAGTGCAGAATCCCTCAGCGGCCTGGTGGTCCATCAACTGGTGGCTCCCGGGGCACCGTTCATCTACGGCGCCTTTACCACCATCATGGACATGCGCTCTACGATTTTCTCCTACGGCGCCGTGGAGATGAGCCTGATGACGGCAGCCATGGCCCAGATGGCCCAAAACTATCGGCTGCCCTTCTTCGGCACCGCCGGCGCCACGGATGCCAAATTCTGCGACGCCCAGGCAGGTGCCGAAGCCGCGCTGCAGATTCTTTCCGCCGCCACGGCCGGATCGGGCCTCGTGCACGACTGCAGCAGCTGGATGGACCATGGTTCCGTAGCCTCGCCTGAATTCATGGTGCTCGTCCATGACATCGTCGACTCGGTCAGCCATTACATGCAGGGCATCCCCGTGACCGAAGAGACCCTGGCCCTGGATGTGATCCACCGCGTAGGTCCGGGCGGTCACTATCTGCAGGATCCCCACACCCTCAAGAACTTTAAGAAAATAAAATACTCCGAGATTTTCGAACGCATGGTCTATGACCAATGGAAGCACGCCGGTGCCAAAACCTTCGAGCAGCGGCTCCAGGAAGTGACCTTGAAAAAGATGGCCCATCGGCCGGAACCGCTGCCGGCAGACACCATCAAAACCCTGGACGAAATGCAGGCCGGCTGGCAATAAGCAGCTTGGCTTATGACAGTTCCAGTGTCACAGCCTTCTCATTATCGATCAACCAGTGAACTTGGGGAGAATTTAATGCCAAGCGTCGAACCCGGCACCTTCCAGGCAACGATAACCGGAACCATCGCCGTCCTGCTGGCCGCTGCCTGCTGGGCCTTGTCGGGCATATTCGTCAAGCTGATCATGGTTGACGACCAAGTGTCGTCACTGACGTTGGCATTCTGGCGAGATACGGCTGCATTCGTTGTCTTCGTTTTTACCTTTGCATTGGGCCGGCTGCCGCAGGCATCGCTTCCATCCGGGTGATGTCCGAAATTGCGTTCGCCGTCTTCTATGCCCGCCTGTTTTTAGGCGAAACCCTGGCCCCGATCGAAATTACCGGCGCATTGGTGGTGGTGGCCGGCGTCCTCTTTTGGCTGGCCCCCAGCGCGGCAACCCAAGCAATCAGGCCTTCCCCGCGCCGATAAAGAAGTCCTTGATTCTTGACTGTAAGGCGCATCAGCCGACCCATTGGATTGTGGATGGCAGGCCATCTTTCTCGAGACTTTGTAAGTTAAAGGGCTCCGGTTCGCGGCCGTTGTTGCCTCACGCCAGCCACTGTGTCAGTGTGGGAATTGTGCTTTGAGGGCTGATTTTGTAGCCGGTGGCGCTGATGTTGCCGGCTTCATCGATCAAAAAGGCCGAACGCGCAATCCCCATATAGGTCTTGCCAGCCATTTTTTTTTCGCCCCACACGCCATAGGCGTCGGCAATCTGGTGGTCGCTGTCGCTGAGCAAGGCAAACCCCAGGCCGTGCTTGTCGTCGAATTTTTTCTGCTGAGCGACCGGGTCCGGACTGATGCCAACAACGGCCACGCCGGCAGCCGTCAGATCGGGCAGTGCGTCCCGCACCGCCTGGGCCTGGGTCGTTCAGCCGGAAGTATTGGCTTTGGGGTAGAAAAAGATAAATACCCGTCGCCCCTTGAAATCGGACAGATTGACGGTGCTGCCGCGCTGGTCCAATGCGCTGAACGCCGGTGCCGCATCGCCTGGTTGCAGTTGGTTCATTTCAATAGCCTCCTTTTTTGGCGGTTGCAATCAAACTCCGTATTTCGTGCGACCGTCTGCGCGGCCTGGTTCAGCCTGGCATTCAATCGCTCGAGTTGTTTAAACAAATCGTGTTCTGCCGTCACGCCTGCGGGCGTGACCGGGCTTTTGTAATAAAAAGAGAGCCAGTCCTGTGGGCCGTGCCAGCCGGACCGTGCCGCCAGGTCCATAAACAAGGCCACATCCAATACCAATGGGGCAGCCAGGATGCTGTCGCGGCACAGAAAATTGATCTTTACCTGCATGGGATACCCGAGCCAGCCGAAAATATCGATATTGTCCCAGCCTTCTTTGTTGTCGCCACGCGGCGGATAGTAGTTGATTTTGACGCTGTGATGCAGGTCCGCATAAAGATCGGGAAATGATTCCGGCCGCAGGATATGCTCCAAGGCGCTCAACTTACTGATCTCTTTGGCTTTCAGCGCCTGTGGGTCATCCAGCACCGCACCGTCCCGATTGCCTAAAATATTGGTCGAAAACCAACCGGCCACCCCCAGCAGGCGCGCTCGGAAAGCGGGTGCCAGGACGGTTTTGATCATGGTCTGGCCGGTCTTGAAATCCTTGCCGCTCAGGGGCACCTCGTTATGCTGCGCCAACGCCTGCAGGGCGGGAATCTCCTCTGTCAAATTGGGGGCGCCGTTGACAAAAGGCAGCCGTTCCTGGATCGCCGCATAGGCGTAGATCATGCTGGGGGCGATGCCCGGATCGTCGGCTTTCAAACCCGCTTCAAAACCGGTGAGGGTTTGGTGCACCGGTCCCGGCTGGGAATAGGATTCGGTGCTCCCACACCAGATCATGACCGAGCGCGCAAGGCCGTTGTCGGCTTTGAATGCCTGAATATCCGCACGCACCTGATCGGCCATATCCATCTTGGTGCGTCCCGATTTGGTGTGGGATCCGTCGAGCCGGTTGACATAACGTCTGTCGAATACCGCCGGCATGGGCCGAATGGCCTGAAGGTCGGGTCTGATGCTATCCAGGGTCGGTTTTGCCAACACCCCGGCTTCGACGGCAGCGGCGTACATGTCCATATCGAAAATGTCCCACCCGCCGAAAACGAGGTCGTCCAGCCGGGCCAGCGGAACCACATCCCGGATGGGGCAGACACGCCCGGAAGGGGCGCAGTCCATCGAGAGGGTACCCATTTGCGACAGGGATCCAATAGGTTTGCCCAGGCCTCGGCGGATGGCCAGCACGCCGCCGATAAACGTGGTGGCCACGGCTCCCATACCCGGCATCAGCACCCCGAGGCGGCCTTCAGGCCGCGCAACGGGGGTGGGGGTGGTCGTGGCGTCGTGCGGTGCTTCGGATCGTTTATACACGCGTTTGTCACCTTTTTTGGGTTTGAATGCAGAGCCGGCATCCGCAGCTGCGGATGCCGACCCCCTGGGGTAATCACCAGACGGGGCTACAGCGGCAGGACCACCCGATGAAACCCTTCGGCCAGTTCAAAATCGGAACCCTGTGCCATTTCCCGACAGCGCTCCTTTAACCATTCCACCGGGTCTGAAAACCTGAATTCTTTCATCTGGCTGGCGTGGCAGCGCAGGGCTTCGATTTTACGGTCGAATGTATTGGTGACATCCGATCGGTAGTCGATGTCTTCGGTCCCCCAGAAAAAGACCTCCGCCACCTTGTGCGGTTCCAAACCCTTTTCGAGAAGATCGGGATAGGCCATGTGGTCCCGGGCATAAGGGAACACGGCATCCATGGCCACCTGGCCGATGATGCGATGATCCCGGTGCCAAAGATAGCGCCGATAGGGATCCGAAGTGACCAGTATGCGGGGGCGAAAGATCCGCAACAGGCGAACGACGTCTTTGCGCAGGGCGGGGGTATCCTCGAGACCCTGATCCGGGTATCCCAGGTATACGATTTCGTGGACACCGATGGATGTCGCCGCGTGTGCCTGTTCGTCCCGGCGAATGGCTGCCAGCACTTCAGGGGTCAGGGTTCGGTCACTGGTGCCTTTGTCACCGTTGGTGGCGATGGCATAGACCACCCGCCGGCCCTCGTCGACCCAACGGATGACCGTCCCGGCAGCCCCGAATTCGGCGTCATCCGGGTGGGCCGAGAGCACCAGCACGTCACAGGCTTGCGGTGTAGGGACGTCCGGAATCGTGTCATGAACAATCAGTTTCATGGTAATCCTTTCTGCGTCCGCCGGGGTTGGCCAGGGGCGGGTGCATATCGATTATGCGGTTGCCGATCAACGCGGGGTGCCGTTGATCGGCGGCTTCGTCGCCAAGCAGGGCATTAAGATGCTGCCTCGGCCTGCATGGCGGCCCGGTAGGCCGTAAGGGCCGCCGAAGCCGCGTCAGACCACCTGAACGCCGTGGCGGTCTGGCGAATGACGGGAGCAGGCCAGTCCGCTGTCCTGGCTGCGGCGGTAAGAATACCCGCGGCCAATTCTGCTGGTGAACCGTCGGCAACAACGATTCCGGGTCGCTGGCTCCTGGACAGCACGGCCATCAGCCCCACCGGTGTAGAAACCACTGGCCTTCCGCACGCCAGAGCCTCGAGGCCCACCAGTCCAAAGCTCTCGTAATGGGAGGCCTGCACAAAAACATCCGCCGCCGCATAATACACGGGCAGGTCGCGATGGGCCACGCTGCCGCAAAAGGTTACCCATTCCTGCACGCCGGCTGCGGCGGCAATATTCTGCAGGCGTCGCCGTTCAGGGTCACCGTCTCCGTTGCCTCCCACCACCATCAAGTGGGGCCGGTTCTCGGTTTCGATGCGGGGCAGCGCTTCGATGATCCGGTCCTGTCCCTTCTGGGGTGTCAATCGGCCGATGGAGAGCAACAGGCGTCCATGGGAAACCAGCCCCAGCCGCCGGCGGGCCGGGCCCTTTTGCATGGGCCTGAAACGTTTCAGGTCGACACCACCGGGGACCATGGCGATCTTAGCTGCATCTGCACCATAGTAATGCATCAAATTGGTTTTTTCACCCTCACAGGGTGCCAGCAGACCGTCACAGGCCAATACCAACTCCTTTTCAACCGCCAGTCGAAGGGTGGGTTCGACGGCGCCGACACCGGTCTCGGCCTTCGCAGCGCCTAGCGTGTGAAAGGTAATCGCGTGGGGCCGCTGCCAGCGCTTCTTGAGCAGCCGGCCCACGTGACCCGAAAGCCAGTAATGGCTGTGGATCAGGTCGTAGGTGCGCGCTTGGTGTCGGCGAAAGCGCTCGATGGCTGCTGCATGGTTGTCCGCATGGGCATAAAGACCGGCCTTGGAATGTGGACCGCTGTGGCTGATGCCCAGCAAAACCAGGCGGACACGGGGGGCCAAGACCACCACCGTCGATGCATCGTCGCGCCACGCATGGGTGAAAATATCCACCTGGTGCCCCATGCTGCCCATTTCGCGGGCCAGTTCCCGCACGTAGACGCTCATACCGCCGGTGTCACGGGTGCCCAGCTCCCCGATAGGGCTGGAATGGATGCTTAGCATGGCGATGGTGGTTGGCTTCATCGACATTTCATTTCCCAGTTTGGCCGAATTCCAGCAAGCAGCCGTAAATATCTACCGGTTGGCCGCCCAATCTACTTTTGTATGCTTCCGAGCCCTTGAGAAAATCATACGTCTGCCGGCCGTCGCCGATGCTGGCCTTTATGGTTAGCACCTTGCTCAGCAGACCGATGCTCAGTGACTGGTACGCCGCATCATACCCGTTGTTGTAAAGGTAGACCGTCGACCGGTCATCGATGCACAGGGTTGCCGCGACGGGCCGGCCGTCCAGATCCAAAAAATACAGTTTCAAGAGATCCGATGTGGCCAGGTTAGCGGCCAATCGGAGAAAGAAGGCCATCATCTTGTCGGTCATGAAGGCCGCCTTGTCGCTTCGGTTGGCCTTGAACAGGGTCAAAAAGGTCTGCATGGCCGCCGGCACCTCGGCAGCATGACCAATGCAGCGCAGGGTCACACGGCTGGCCTGGTGAAGCCGTCTGATCTTGCGCCGGATCTCATGGCGCTCCTTGCCACTCAGGCCCTGAAGATAGGACTCCCAAGTGGCGGGCAGTGGCATGGCAAACAATTGGGCAAGGTGGTCACGGCTGACCCGCACGCCCCATTCTTCAGCCATGGGTATCAGGTGGGTCATCACCGATGAATCCTGACGAATTGGCGACAGCCTCAACTCGCGGACCCCGTCACGCGACAGCCCATTGAGCAGGGCCTGGCAAAATTCCTGGGCATGTTGTGGTGCCACGACGACATCCAGATGATCGCAGATGTCAGCATCGCCGATGAGACGGGCCCGGTGGCCGCTTCGCATCAGCGGGGCGATGCCAGCCAGCAACCCCTGGTGGTAAACGGACAGAATATAGGGTGACCAATCCCTGTCAGCGATTGGCCACCAGGCGCTCAGCCATTGTGGCAAGACGAAGGGGCAGGTCCATTTCAGCGTATGCTCGTTACCTTGCCAGTATCTTGCCAGACTCTCCAGGGTTTCGGTCCGAACATCGCCGCGGGTCGCTGCTGCGTTGCGCGTGAGGCTGTTTTCCGTTCCCATTCCTTGCGGAGGCTTTGGGTCGCCGGTCATATCGTCTCGCACCGGCCGCTGCGGGCGGCCCGGGACAGGGCGTCCAACACCCGCATGTTGGCGATGCTATCATCGGGCGAATAGGCCAGCGGTGAACGATCCAGCACGGCGTCGGTAAAATGCTCCACCATCAATTGATATTCGTCAACTCCGGCGACGGTCTGCCGGATGCCGGTCTCGTCGTCACGGCCGCGCAGCAGGAACGCGGCGTCCTTTTCCCACGGGATAAAGGCGTCGTGGGGCAGGTCGATGGCCCCGCGGTCCCCCACCACGCTGTAGGTCTGCTGCAGGGCTGCGATGAAACTGGCTTCGACGACGGCCATGCGCCGGGGGCCGAAATAGAGGCTGCCGACCAGGTGTCAGTCCACGCCGGAAGGATGAAAGGATGCCTGGGCCTGGACGCTCACCGGTTCGGCGTTCATCAACCAGCGGGCCACGCTGACACCGTAACAGCCCACGTCCAGCAATGCACCGCCGCCCATCTCCACTTGCAGGCGTGCGATAACGCCGCTTTGTAGGACCTCCGCGGCCATGAGGTAGCAAAAAGCCGCCCGTACGAGTCGGGTTGCACCGATCTCTCCCTGCTCGACCATCTGTTTGATTCGCCGACTGCGGGGATGAAAGCGGTACATGAACGCTTCCATCAGCAGCCGATCGGCCTTCTGGGCAGCAGCAGCCATCGCTTCAGCTTCTTTGGCGTTGCAGGCCAGCGGTTTCTCGCACAACACATGCTTGCCGGCTGCCAGCGCGTTGAGTGTCCAGGGGCCGTGCAGGTGATTGGGCAGCGGAATGTAGACGGCGGTTACCGCAGGATCGTCAAGCAGCGCCTGATAGCTCCCATACAGGTTGGGGATGCCATGCTGCCCGGCCACGTCACGCGCTTTTTCCGGCGATCGGCTGGCCAGCGCCCGCACGCTGCCGTTACGCGATTTCTGGATCGCACCGATGACGCATTTGCGGGCGATGGTGGCGTTACCCATAATGCCCCATTGGATCTTAGCTGCCATCGATCGCCTCCAGGGTGCCTCCGCGTCGCATGGAGCGGGCGGCAGCCTCCAGAATGGCCACCACCTTGACGGAATCGGCCAACGGAGCGGTGATCGGTTCGCCCAGAAGCAGGTGGTCGGCCAGGTTGCGGTGAAAGCAATAGGGCTCGCGTTCGGCCACGGCCGGGGTGATGCGGATGATCTCACCCTCGGCCCGGCGATAAAAAATGGCCATCTCCGGTGTCATCTCGGTAACCGGGATATCGTGGCGCCGGTAGTAATGGTCTCTATCGATGGTGTGGGTCTGCACATCCTGCCAATGGCCGGTGATCGCCCCGCGGGTGCCCAACAGATACCATTTCGGTTTGCGGGCCGCGG
>JAGTUY010000441.1 GCA_018224455.1 Desulfosarcina sp. | reverse complement strand
TCTCGATGCGGTTGCCCTCGGGATCGAACAGGTAGAAAGCGCGAGCACCCCACGTGACCGTGAAGGGGCCGACCTCGATGCCGTCGGCAAGCATCCGACCATGCATGGCGTCGATGTTTTCCACTTGCCAGGACAACGTTATACCGACCCCGCCGGCGCTGCCGATAGATGTGCGTGCCGCATCGGCAACACTCAGGCAGCTGTTTTCGGTCAGCTGAAACTCAACGAACCACGCTTTTTGCAGAAGCACCGGAAGTTTGACTATCTCGCGATAGAACTTGACCGTGGCGTCCCATCGGATACAGTAAAGAATCGTGTTGGTACGCTGAAGGTTCATGGAGCTTTTTTTCGTTTTCTGAAGGATGGTCTGAACCAGCCTACGCCGACCGGGCATATGGTGTCAACCGGCACATGCCGACAACGTGGATCGACAGGCGACAGGTGCGGCATGTTTAGTGCGTTCAACGAACAATAGTTGCCTTGGCAGCCCCTTATCGGACCGAGCTGGCTTCGGAATTTTCTGCTCCGCTGTCGGAGGTGGGCAACCAACCTTCCGCCCGATGGCATTGACTTGCCGGTTTTGGTTAAAAAGGCGACATTTGGATGACGGTTCAGGTATTGCCGTCTTCATCGAGAGACACGATCGCCATCGAGGGCCGTTGCATTGCCGGGTGAATAAGGTTAAATTAGGAAGATTGGAGCCTCAACATGATCAAGTTGATCGATCTGCTCAAGATTGCCGGCGTCTATTTAAACAGCTATAAAATCCACTGTGCGGCAGGCAGGGATGATTCCCCGTTGGAGGCTTTCTTCGAAGGCCGGTTCAAGGCGTGGCAGGAACATCAGAACCAACAGAATTTTCGATGCGATGAAATCATCTCTCTGATTCATCTTCAGGAGGACAAGTGGCTTTTTGCCGGTCTATATCAGGTGCTTGGCGTCAAGCACCGCAAGCAGGGGGAGAATAACTGGTTCGAATATGGCACCAAAGAGATGGCCGGCATCGAGCATCTCACCGGCCGTGTGGTGGTCCAGTTCCGCAAGCGTTTTATCGCAGCCCACCTGATCGGCACCAAATATATAGACAAACTGATGGTGTCGGAAATTCGTGAAAAACGAACGCGGGTGGCCGACTTTCCGGGGTACAATGCGGTGAATCTGTCCTATCGGTTGCTGCGGACCGTTGTGAGGAAAAACATGCCACAGTGGAAAGCCGCGCTGAGCAATGTGAGCGGGGTTTATCTGGTCACGGACAACCATACCGGCAAACATTTTGTCGGCAGCGCCCATAGCGGGGACACGATCTGGCATCATTGGGTCTCTTTTGCCATCAGTGGCCATGGGGAGGTCAAGACCCTGCAACGGCTGCTGAGCCGGGAGGTGGGTGACTATCAGTTCAATTTCCAGTTTTCAATTCTCGAAATCTGCGACTTGAAGGCAAGCAGGGATTATATTCTTTCCAGAAAGGAGCATTGGAAAGCGGTGCTGCAGTCAATCGCGTTCGGCTACAACGAAAAATGAGAAACAAAGCAGACCTTCCTTTGCTTTAATTCGCAGGAGGCTAAACCCATGCCAATGAATCCAGAAGCGAGCGGCGCCAGCCATAGTGGCTTGAATTCAACAACCACGCTGAAAGATGAAATTCAGCGTCACATCCGCTTCACCATGGCCAGAGATCCGCAAAAGCCCAACCGCCATGCCTGTTTTATGGGATTGGCATACACCATCCGTGATCGCCTCATCGACCGATGGATCCGCACCCAACGCTCACAATATGACACCCTGGCCAAACGGGTCTATTTTCTTTCCCTGGAATTTCTGCCGGGTCGTTTTCTGATGAACTATCTGATCAGCCTGAAGCTGGTTGACGAAGTCCGTCAAACAGTTGAGGAGATGGGTTTTGACCTGGATGAACTGGAAGAGGAGGAGTGGGATGCGGGATTAGGCAACGGCGGTCTGGGACGCCTGGCCTCCTGCTACATGGACTCCCTGGCCTGCCTGGACCTTCCCGGTTACGGCTATGGCATTCGCTACGACTACGGCATCTTCCATCAGACGATCGAAAACGGCTGGCAGCGGGAACAGTGTGACAACTGGTCCCGCATAGGATGCCCCTGGGAAATCCGTCGGGGAGAATATTTAAGATCCGTGCGCTTTTACGGCCGAACCGAGACTTACACCGATGCTGCCGGCCGCCAACGCCACCGGTGGGTCGACGGCGAAACGGTCATGGCCATGGCCTGCGACATCCTCATCCCCGGCTACGGAGATGATTTTGTCACCAACATGCGGCTATGGCGGGCTCAATCCAGCCGGGAGTTCAACCTGGATGAATTCAACCAGGGCGACTATATCGGCGCCGTCGAAGCCAAGGTCCTCAGCGAAAATATTTCCGGCGTCCTCTATCCCAGCGACGAGATGGAACAGGGCCGGGAACTGCGTCTGAAACAGCAGTATTTCTTCGTTGCCGCCACCCTGGCCGATATTCTTCGAAGGCACCGAAAAATGAATCGGGCGTTTTCCGAACTGCCCGACTTCGTGGCCATCCAGCTCAACGACACCCACCCGGCCATCGCCATTCCCGAACTCATGCGCCTGCTCATGGACGAGGAGGGGCTGGTGTGGGTCGACGCCTGGCCCATCTGCGAGAAAACGTTCGCTTACACCAACCACACGGTACTGCCCGAAGCGTTGGAGACCTGGCCGGTTGACCTCATCCGCCGAATCCTACCCCGGCACATGGAGATCATCTTTGAGATCAACAGCCGTTTCCTGGCCATGGTCGACGCCGAGAAAAAGGGTGACAGCGGCCTTGCACAGCGCGTTTCCCTGATTGTCGAGGGCGGACAACAGCAGGTCCGCATGGCCCACCTGGCTATCGTGGGCAGCCACACCGTCAATGGCGTGGCCGAGCTGCACAGCAAGATCATCAAAGAGGAGCTGTTCAGAGACTTCGACACCCTTTTTCCCGGCCGTCTCGCCAATGTCACCAATGGCATCACCCCCCGCCGATGGCTGGCCCAGGCCAACCCGCCGCTGGCGAAGCTGATCAGCGAGACCATCGGCCCCGAGTGGATCACCGACCTTGACCGCCTGCGGAAGCTCGAACCCCTGGCCGAAGACGCCGCCTTTCGCCAACACTGGATGAAAACCAAGCGGGACAACAAAAAACGGCTGGCACGCTATATCCTGAGAAAAATCGGTATGGGCGTTGATCCGGACACCCTGTTTTCCGTGCAGGTCAAGCGCATCCATGAGTACAAGCGCCAGTTGCTCAACATACTCCATGTGATCACCCTGTACCACCGTATCCGGACGAACCCCGACGCACCCATGGTACCGCGGACCGTCATATTTGCCGGCAAAGCTGCCCCGGCTTACCACATGGCCAAGCGCATCATCAAGCTGATCAATGCGGTGGCTGCGAAAACAAACAGCGACCCGGACGTCCAGGGAAAACTGCGGGTGGTGTTTCTACCCAATTATTGTGTTTCCCAGGCTGAAAAGATCATCCCCGCGGCAGACCTGTCCGAACAGATTTCCACCGCCGGCATGGAGGCCTCGGGAACGGGCAACATGAAGATGTCGCTGAACGGGGCATTGACCATCGGCACCCTGGATGGTGCCAACGTCGAAATCATGGAGGAAGTAGGCAAGGAAAACATCTTCATCTTCGGCCTGATGGCGGACCAGGTCACGTCCCTTCGCAACGGCGGATACAACCCGCAGAGCTACGCCGACAGTGACGCCGAACTGCGGCAGACCCTCGACAGCATCAGCCGGGGGGACTTTTCACCGGAAGACCCGTACCTCTTTTCACCCATTATGGAATCACTGCTGTACAGGGGGGATTACTACATGCTGATGGCCGACTTCCGGGCGTATGTTACCGCCCAGGAAGCCGTGAGCAGCCTCTTTCTGGACAAGGATGAATGGGCCAGAAAATCGATCCTAAACACTGCCCGCATGGGAAAATTCTCCAGCGACCGGTCGGTCATGGAATATGCGGACAACATTTGGGGGTTGAAACCGCTGGCGGCAGGGCAATAGATTAAAATGGTCATTCAGGCAAAACTGATCAAACCTCCCTCTCGGTTAGAGACCTTGATCGATGAAACCGATCAACTGATCTCGATCTTTGTCAAAAGCATCAAAACAGCAAACCAGAAAAGGCAAAAATAATGTCCTTTCTAACTATCGATATCGTGTAGCGATACCTTCCTTGGACATTCGATATTCGACATTTAACATTCTGCGGTTCGCCTCAAAAACCACCGTCTACCCAATCAGGAGGTCACCCACATGTCCGAAGCGTCTATACCGTCATCCCCTTCCCGATTGGTATCCATTGCCCGGCAGCCTATATTCGACGAAAACCGTCGATTGTGGGGATATGAATTGTTTTCTGTGGGTCAAGGACGGTCGGCAAGGCCGGACGTCGAACCGGAAAACACGGCGATCAGCGTTGCGGCCAGCGCCTATATGGGGCTCCAGCAGATTCTGAAGCAGGGCCAGAAAATCATGCTTAACTTTGATGAGATGGGCATCCTTGACGACATGCCCTATGCCCTGCCCCCGATGCATGCCGCCGTTCAGGTGGATGAGCAGATCTTTCTGCGCCCCGACATCCCGGAGATGTTAGAACGCCTCAAGTCTGACGGCTATCTCATCGCCGTTCGCGGTTTCAGCGGACAGCCGCAGTTTGATCCGCTTTATGAGCTGGCGGAGATCATTGCCGTACCGGTGATCGGCAAACAGAAGGCGGAGGTGGCGACCCTCCTGGCAACCATCCACGATGTGGATGCGCGGCTGCTGGCCCGGCAGGTAGATGACGCCGCCGGCTTCGCAATGTGTCGGGAAGCGGGCGTCACCCTGTTCGAAGGGGCATTTTTCAAACAACCGGATACCATTACGATCCACAAAATAACCTCCAACGCGGTGTCGCGCCTCAAGCTGCTGAAGCGCATCGAACAGCGGAACCCGGATATCGATGCGCTGGCGGAAACCATTCAGTCCGACGCCGCCATCAGCTTCCGCCTGCTCACCTACCTGAATTCGGCGGCTTTCGGTTTTTCTCAAAAAATCAAATCCATTCACCACGCCATTCGGCTTCTTGGGTGGTTGAAGCTAAAGAACTGGCTGCGGGTGGTCCTGCTCAATGACATGAGTGAGGCAACGGCGGCGCCGGACCTCCTCCAACTCTCCGCCCAGCGGGGCAAATTCCTGGAACTGGTGTCACAGCGTCACGATTTCTGGGGGTTCGATCCGGAAAGCCTGCACCTGCTGGGCCTGTTTTCCCTGCTGGACGCCATGCTGAGCACCCCCATGGACGAAATCGTTACCTTTCTGCCCATTGAGAACAAGCTGAAGGACGCCTTGCGCCGGGACGCCAACAATGAGTATCTGCCACTGGTCCAGCTGGCTCAGTGCGTCGAAGAGAACCGCTGGGAGGATGCCGGCGTCATGATGCAGCAGCTCAACCTGGACCGGGAAAAGGTAACCGCGGCATTCAGGGAGGCCGTGGAATGGGCGGACCAGCTGACGTCGATGGGTAACGGGGAGCTAACGTAAGTCTTTATTGGCCTGGGTCACTTCCGATTCTAACAAATCCTGAAGCACCTTCCGCTCCCGGGCATTGGGCAGGACGCCGAACAGGCTGGCCTCCAGAACGATCTCATCATGCTGGTTGGTAAATACGGCTTCGACCTCGGCCCGGTTCTTCTCGTCCACGGTAGTGAGCGTGCAGCGGCAGGTGATGGTATCGTTGAAGTAGACCGGTTTGATGAAACGGAAATTCATGCCCGATGCCAGCCATCCCATCTGGCCGCCCACCTCGGTGATCATGCCG
>JAGTUY010000440.1 GCA_018224455.1 Desulfosarcina sp. | reverse complement strand
TGGAGCGGCTTCCAGCCGCGATATTTCCAAAGCGCCATCACAGGAGCCACATTACGGCGGCAACAACCACCAGCAGCGCCAGGCCGAAATAAACCAGTCGCTTTTTGGTTCGGATGATCGAATAAAATCATAGCTTGCCGGGTTGTCAACAATTAATGCCAGACAATACCATGGCCGGAAAACCGTTTAGGATAAGAACGCGGGCTTTCGTCTTTGGGAGGGGGCGTTCACACATAGATATTCACCCGGGTGCCGATCCATGAATCGGCCACCAGACGACCGCCACCGCTGTAGGTCAGGCCGTCGTCCGGTTCGGGTGCAGCCGTCCGCACCTGCCGCTCGAGGAGCGCCAGGCGTCTGGATGATTCACCGAATGTGAAAAAGGTGCCGTTGCCGGTCCGAACCGGGGGGTAAAAAGGTATGGGCACCAGCGCAGCGGATTCCGCCATGTTTCGCCTTCCAGACCATTGAGAGTAACAACCATAGCGATTAATGCAACATCCGTACACACCGGAAACAATAAAATATAGAATTGAAATAATTACGTTATTTTATTTTCAACGTCCATTTATTTCGATGGTCCGGCAAATGTTGCCTGATGGGGTTGGTCGAAATCGTACTATTGAACCACCCAGACGGTGCAGTTGCGGGCATGACTGACAATCTGTTTGGATACGGAACCGAAAAGGAACTCCTCTTTTCGGGACAATCCCTGCCGGCCCAACACGATCGTACCGGCTTTCAGAACTGTCATTTCGGCAAGGATCAGTCGGGCCAGCGAGGGGCCGTCCCTTTCTACGGCGCGGATGGACACGTCCCCGGCGTCGACGCCGTCTGCAACCAGCAGGTCCCGATAGTCGGTGATCCATGCTTCGACTTTTTTCCGGCCGGATTTGACCCACCGTTCACGTTCCTGTGGCGATGAGAAAAAATCCTCTTCCGGTGCATGAATGACGTGCAGCAGTGTCACCGTGAATCCTGTCAGCCCGCCTATCAGCCCACCTACATAGGCCACGGCGCGCCGAGAATTTTCCGATCCGTCCACGGCAATGACGACATGATTGTTCCGTATAGGGTTCATTTGGCGTTCCGATAATGGGCGTCAACCCTGCGAAGGTTTAACTTTAGCCAAATCCTCCAAAATCTGGTCCACATGCTCGTAGAACCAGTTGGCACCTACCGAGAAATGCAACAGGATACGATTGAGCGACTCCGGGATATACGGATAGATTTTCTTCAGATTGGCCAACCTGTGGTTAAAGACAATGTTGCGATCCTGCGGCTTGAGCATGTCGAAGGACGGGTGCCGTTGTTGAAAAAGATCCGGAAAAAGCAGATCCCCTTTGCCGGTCAGATAGATCAGGATGTTACCAATGCCGAAAAGATCATAGCCGTATATGTTTTCACGGTGGCGATAGTTGAAATCAAAATCGATCCAACGGTAGTTGCCGCTTTCACGGTCGATAATGATATGGTCCCGCCTGATGTCGCCGTGTTTCTCCCCCTGGCGGTGGAGATACCCGATGGCCTCGATGCAGGTTATATAGTGATCAAGAATTCCCGGGAAAGCATCAAAAAAATAGCTCTCGTGACTGCATGTCAGCGCTTCGATGGTGTCGTAAAGTGATTTTCCGTATATGAATTCCAGTACCCGGATGATGTTGCCCCGGGTGTCGGATGTGGCGAACCCGTGCATAAAATGGGGGTGGCTCGCCACCCGCTCCAGAATGCGCGCCTCCTTGCGGGGGCTTCGAAAGCAATCGAAGGCGGTGCCGCCGATGTGGGCGGTGAATTTTTCGAAAAATACCAGTTTGATGATCTTCCGCTGGCCGGTCTGCAGGTCCACGGCACGCTTGACCCAGAACTTTTCCTGGTCGTCCAGACCGAAACGCCCTTCCTTGGCATTGTTCAGGATCAGGTACGGGTGACCGGCCAGGACCAACACATCCCCATAGTCCACCCGGTAAAAATCGCTGGCATCGGTATGGCACCGGTACCGGCGACGGTCGGACAGACTGGGAAACCAGGCTCCCACACGCTGGCCAATGGCTTCATCGGTGATGGCTGCCGTCATGGCTGTGTGTCCGATCCCCCCGGAAGGCAACGATCACATGGCGGTCTTGTTTTTTTGTTGAACGCCAGGGCAACGATGTCGGCCACATCCCCGGGGTTGGCAAAATGATCCAGGTTCATCGCCATACTGATCAGATACCTTTAAAGGCTTTCGCAGATTGAATCAGCAATGGCTGTGCCAAGGGCGTGGGTAAACACATCAAACTGTTTTTATGATGTTTGTGAATCTTATCAGGAAAGTGAGCGGCATTGCAAGCCATGAACCGTGTCAGCTCTTTTTACATCCTGGAAAGGTTTGTAAATATGGTCCCTTGGCTTGAACTCATGGTCAAAAAAATGTAGTGGTAAAGAAAAAGGAGAACATGCCATGCTGACACTGGATCGATTATTGAAGGAAAGCGAAAGGATTGAACCGGTACCCCAGGTGATTCATCAACTCATGGCTCTGGTTGACGACCCGGAGGTTCCCGTTTCTGAGATTACCGAGCTGATCCTTTACGAACCGCTGGTAACCGCAAACTTGCTCAAACTGGCCAATTCAGCTGCTTTCGGATTCAAGAAAAAAGTGAACTCGGTACATGATGCCGTGGTTCTTTTGGGATTGAAACGGGTGGTTGAACTCGTGCTGCTCAACAGTGTAACCAAACCGTTGAAATCCGCCCACCAGGGATATGGCCTTGAGGAGGGCCAGTTGTGGAAGCAGTCCGTCTCCTGCGCCCTCATGGCCAACGCCATCGCTGAAACCATAGAGGCCCCGGAAAAGCACACCGTTTTCACGGCGGCGCTGCTCAAAGACATCGGCGTCATCGTCCTGGACCGGCACATGGGTGAAGCCATGGCCATGATTCGCAAGGCCATGGAGGTCGACAGCCTGAGCCTGGTTGCGGCCGAGCGCCAGGTATTAGGCATCGACCATGCCCATCTCGGCGGGTTAATCGCCGAGAAGTGGAACTTCAGCGAAACGCTGGCCGGAACCATTCAAAACCACCACCTGACCGACGAGGTGACCGACATTCCTGTGCAAGCTGCAATGATCTACCTTGCCGACAGCATGTGTTCGATGTCAGGCCTCAACGGAGAGCTGTTTTGTGGCCATTACGTGTACTATGATCGGATTTGTGACCAACTCGGCCTGTCGGAAGCGCGCGTCAACCGGATCATGTCCGATTTTTATGCCCGCAAGGAAGATATCTATGGTCTGCTGGCCATTCTATAGCCGTTTGGTCCCATGCATCAATATCGATAGGAGCTTGACATCAAATGACCCCGTATGAACTATCAAAACTGATTCACATGGAACTGTCACCCATCGCCCCCCGGTTGTCCGCGGCGATCAACCGCGCCCTGGTGGATATCGGGGAGGGATCCGTTTTGGTGGGGCTTGGCCCGGGCACGAATGAAAACGAGAATGTCTCTTTCCAGGAATTCGAAACCATCAGCACCATCGGTGGGGATGCCGACGGCGCGCTGGCAAAGATCCATGAGATGATGTGGAAACTGGAAGAACATTCCTCCTGGAAGGTGATTATCGACAAAAAACCCGGACGACAGGGAAAACCCATCGAGTTGCTCTATACCCTGGTTAGAACAAAAGGGGATCTGTAGTCGGGGATAGGAAAGTCTACTCTTGTTTGATTTTCGTTTCAACTTGAATTAAAAATTTATTGCATCTTCAATGCAATTTGGTTATATGTCCGTTCCACCGTCTCTGACGCGCAGCAACCCGTTATCCACCACTTCAATCATGCGTATTTTTGAAAACATCATCCGCGGCATCATCAATGATAGCGGTCTCAAGCTGAATACCATCAGCAAAACCTCAGGGATTTCTAACACCTACTTGACCAAGCTGATTAACGACAATATCAACCGGCCGGGCAAGGATAAGATCGCTTCCATCATGCTGGCCCTGAACCATTCCATCGAAGAGATCAACACGATCTTGGCCGGATATGACTATCAGGCCCTGGACGAACCGGACATTCCCGAAATATTGGAGAATAACCGCAAACGTAAAATACAGGGGAATACCCTCTCACTGTACGACGATATTCACGTCAAACTGCTGCTGTCGCCCATGGAGCGCATGGGCGGCACCAAGATACTGGTGAAAAAAGCGCCTTCGGTCCTGTTCATGCCCGACGAACTCTATCTGGGCCGCAAGACCGACCCAAATGAAGATGATCCGCCGGACAAAATCTTCTACCATGCTTTTACCAGCGCCCTGTTCAAGGAGCGCAAGGCGATTTTTCAAACCAGCTGTGAAACGGGGACCCGGTTCGAGACCTATATCTGCCGGAATTGCCTGGAAGAGTACGTTAAAAAGGTCATGGATGCGAATCAGGGGAATCAACCCGAAATGATGCTGCGTTTTTTTGCCAATGCCGCCGCCGCCATTCAGGCCAGCCCGGATCAGCACCGCACCTGGATCATGGAACGCTGTGCCTGGTTCGACTACATGATCCAGGGTGACGATCACGACGATCCGAAAGTGTTTTTCTTTGGCAAGAAAAGCCATGACTACGGTTCCATCAGCGAACAGGTCAACCTGCAGGGATTTTCCTCGGATTCGCCGGCCATGATCGCGCTTTTCAGAAAGGAAACCGAGTTGTGCCGCAGTGCCATCGACCCACAGCTGAAAATGAACTATCCCGATAGTCTGATCCGATACTTTATTCAGCTATTCAAGTCCTACGGGCAAGCCGAGTCATTCACGGCGTATATGGACCGTCCCGAACCATCCGCTATGACGGTCATCGCAGGTGTTGATCGACCGCGTTCCATCCGATGACAAGAGGCCGATCGCAGGGATAAAACGAATCTATCAGAATAACGGCCAACCGCAGGCCTGTCCCGGCGCTCGGTTGCCATAATCACCACAACCAGGAGGAGGAGTAAAATGAAAAAATGTCTTGCAGTCACCCTGACCCTTGCCGTGCTTTTCGGCTTCGGGAACATTGCCGGCGCCGCCACCTTGAAGGTGGGACTGGATGCCGACCCGGTATCACTCGACCCCCAGGTTCAGCTGTCCGGTGGTATGCTGCAGCTTTCCCACTGGGTATTCGATCCTCTGGTCCGCTGGACCCAAGAGATGACCTTTGAGCCCCGTCTGGCCACCCGCTGGGAGCGTCTCGACGACTTGACGATGCGCTTTTACCTGCGTGAAGGCGTCAAATTCCACAGCGGCAATCCCTTTACCGCCACGGACGTCAAATGGTCCTTTGACCGCATGAGAAAATCGGCCGACTTCAAAGGCCTGCTGGAGCCGTTCGAAGGCTGCTTCATCGTTGATGACTATACCGTCGACGTCAAAACCAAAAAACCCTACCCCTTGGTCCTGAACATGGCCACCTACTTCTTTGCCATGGACTCCAAATTCTACACCGGCACAGATGATAACGGTCAGCCCAAGGACATGATCCTCAAGATCGGGGAATCTTTTGCCCTGAACAACGCCTCCGGCACCGGTCCCTTCATCGTGACCAAAAGAGCACACAATGTGGTTCTTGAGATGGAAAGAAACAAGAACTACTGGGATACCCAGTCGCCGGGCAATGTCACCCAGTTCATCCTGACCCCCATCAAGGAGAACGCCACCCGTGTGGCCGCCCTGCTTTCCGGCGACGTGGACTTCATCTCTCCGGTCCCCCCCCAGGATTTGGACCGCATTGAAAAAGACAACAAACTCAAACTGGTTATGATCAACGGCGGCCGCATCATTACCTTCCAGATGAACCAGAAGCGCCGTCCCGAATTCCGGGTCCAGAAAGTACGCCAGGCCATCGTGCACGCGGTCAACAACGAGGGCATCGTCCAAAAGATCATGAAGAACAAGGCGACCGTCGCCGCCCAGCAGGGCCCCGAGGGCTATGTCGGCTACAAAGAGAGCCTCGTACCCAGGTACGACCTTAAAAAAGCCAAAG
>JAGTUY010000439.1 GCA_018224455.1 Desulfosarcina sp. | reverse complement strand
ATTTCGTCACCCCAGGTGGACTGGCTGCCAACAACACCACTGGCTTGAAGGGCCAGGCGGTTGCGCAGGAAGAGGGGGCTGAATTCGTTGAATCCCGGTGCAGACGGCTCAGTGCCGTCAAGGATGAAACGCTTGGTTTCTGCGAGACTGGGCTGAATCGGAGTGACATTGAGCGGCTGGAGCATCTGGGATTGGAGCAGTTCGCTAACCCGGGCGATCTCATGCCGCGGCAACGCCGAATAGTTGTCAGCCAGAAAACGGTGGGCCGAATAATTGGTCGGATCGGCGTTGACCGACTTCCAGCCCTGAACAAGAGCGAGCTGTTGAAAACCCAGATCACGATAGATCTGTCCGATGCCGGCGCTGCGCACAGCCAGGTCTTCGTCCAAGAGGAAGCGAGAGCGATAGACGGCTCGATTATCGTTCAAATCAATGGAGGTCTGCAGGTCGTGAAGCGCTTCCACCGGGCGGTTGATGGACTGCTTACGAATGGCATCATAAAACCAGGGGGTTGGGTCGGCCGGATCCAGTTTTTTGGCGGCAGCCAACTGTACTTTTGCCGGATCGTCCCGCTTTTCCTCGTAATAGGCTTTGCCTAAATAGCTGCGAATCAGGGCGTTTCCCGGATCCAGGCAGGCGGCGATCTCAATTTCCCCTCGTCCCTCCGCCAATTGACCGTCACGAATCTTGACCAGCCCCATCCCTAATCGAGCCATGGGCGAGGCGGAATCAAAGTGGATCGCCTCGGCAAAGGCTTGTTTGGCTTGTGCTGTTTTTATCTGGGCCAGGTATGCAAACCCCAGCACGGTCATCGTGTGCGCCAGGTCCGGCCGGAGCACCGCGGCCCGCTGGGCTGCACTCAGGGCTTGGGTTCGCTCACCCCTGGCCAAGGATAGCTCCGACAGCCGGGCCCAGGCCAGGGCACTGCCCGGATCCTTTTGCGTTGCCGCTCTGACGCTGGCAAAGGCGCCGTCGAGATCAAAAAAAGCCTGCTGCACGTAAGCATTGGCCATGTCGACGCCGCTGCTGATCGGTGATTGGGCCATCGCCTGATCGACCAGTTGGCGCGCCTTCTCTTTTTTATTTTGAACCACCGCGACAACCGCCAAGAGTGCCAGGGCGTCGCCCCGCTGGGATGCGTCTGTCTGAGCCTGTTGCAGATCGATCGTGGCCGCATCCACGCGGCCCACGGACAGCCGCAGTGCGGCCCGATATAGTAAAAACCGGGGGTCGTTGACGGTGTCGGGAATCACCTCGAGCGCGCTAAAGGCTTCAAGCAGACGGCCCTTGCGCCAGGCGTCGACCGATCGTCGCGCAGCCGCGCACCAGCCGTCATCGCACGGAAACGCATCGGCGTTGAAATCGACCACGGCCGGATAATATAGGGTCCACTGAACGGCATCCCGGGGCTGCACGAATGCCATCAGTGACGGGGGCTGGTTGGCCGCGGCACTCACAGATTGGTTTTGGGTCATGAGGATGCTGCCTTGCGCGTTATACACGCGCAAGCGGCCTTCGATCAGCGAAAGCCGCGTCTGATCGGCATCAACACGCGCGACAAACTCGGTCCCTTCCACCGCCCCGTTTACAAAGGGCGTCACCAAATGCAGACTGCGCTGCACCCGGCTGAAAAAATGCACCGCCCCTGTAATCAATTCGATCAAAAACGGCTGTTCTTTTTCGGCCGCACTGAAAACAAGCGTGGATTGCTGGTCGACCCGCAGCGTGCTCTCATTTTTCAAAACGAATGCCGCACGGCTGTTGGTACCCACTTTAATCATATCGCCCGCATGAAAGCGATCATCCAGCCGAACGGTTTCCCACGCTTGACTCGCTTTCCGCCGCACCTGAACCCGGCCTTGTATGGATACGACACCGGCGACCCATTCGGTATCCATTTCTGTTTGGCCAACCGCCTGCTGGGGCGTCAATGGCGCAACAACCAGGACCCACAACGCCAGTGCCAATCGGATGCCGACCCCCTTTCCACCGAGATTTATCCCTCTCTTCATTCTGCTCACCCCTGTATGCTATTTCTGCCCCATGACCACCGTCCCATCCCATTTCTCATCCGGAGGGTTCTGTTTGAGCGCTTCACATCGCTTTTTGTAAAAAATCGACGGGCCATCGGCGCGATAGGTTGACAGCGCCCGATCAAACGCCTCGATCGCCTCGTCCCAATGTTTGGTCCGGTATGCACGAAGGCCCTTTTCGAAGCAGCTGCAAAATTGATCCTGCTCCATGTTGCTGTCTTTTGCGCTACCCAACAACTCATGAATCACGACCGTATTGGACTTGCCGAATAACAGAAACTCGCCGAGCCGCCGGGTCATAAAGCCGTCCACCAGTTGCAGGACTTGATCGGAAACCAGAATCTGCGTGTCCAGATGTTTGTTCAAACTTTCCATCCGAGACGCCGTATTGACAATGTCCCCCACTGGACGATACTCGTAATGGTCAACGGCACCGATATTGCCAATCAGGATGTGGCCCGCATGCATACCAATGCGGGTGTGAAGCTCGATGCCTTCGTTTTCACGATTGAAGGCGTTGACGGCTTGGACAATGCCCAGGGCAGCGTGGCAGGCGGCGGCCCTCAACGACGCATCCGGAGTGGATTTTGCCCATATCGCCATCATGGAATCGCCCACCACGTCAGAAATGATGCCACCGTTTTTCTTAACCGGTAAAAATAGCTTCTCGTAGTATCTGTTCATGAACTGGCTTAATTCATTGGGATCCATTGTTTCGGAGAGCGCCGCATATTGCTGCGCATCGGTATACAGGCATATGCCGTAAACCACCTTGCTGGCAGATTTTATGTCTTTGATGTTTTTAGCCAACTGATCGATAACCGGGTCCGGCAGAAAATAACCGAACGCTTTTCTGATCCCTTCACGCTCCTTGGCGGCAATACAGTAGCGGCAGACGACCGTTCCGAAAAGTGCCGCCGGTGTCAGGATGAACAGGGGAATGAAAACGGGGATCCAGAGGGCCTGCGTGGTGAAAAAAATCATCGCCGAGGCCAGATAAAGGGCACTGGCGCCGATGACGCTCAGGGTGGCGATGCCCATCGACAAAGAAAAACAGATCAGCCCCAGCAACGATCCGAATGAGAAGACAACCAACAGATGCATGGGCCATTCCAAAGGCGTTAACAGGCGGTTCTCCAGCAGATTGGCAAAGGCCGTTGCCGCGATTTCCACGCCGCTGAGGTCGATGCCGTTTTTCTGCGAAAAAACCGTATGATAGCCATCTTGATGCTGGGGACGCATGTTTTCGGACAGCCCCACGAATACGACTTTACCCTCAAATCCGGTTGACGTTTCAGTTGCATTGCCCTTCACACTGTCGGGACGGTTTTGGCTTTTCAATGCCTTGTGATACGTCAGGGTGTGAATGGTTCCGGCCGGACCATAAAAATCCAGGTATCTGCTGTTCTTGCCCTGGAACATCCGAATAAGACCGCCCAGCATTCTTTGCTCGATGGGACCCCGAATTGGCTTTTCTGCGGAATCAAGCAACTTAAGCATCCCTTGGGCGATCAATGGTTCTCGCTGGAATATTTCACGGAAGGCGATCAATGTCTCTTCGACCGCGTGCTGGACCGCAATTTCATTCCATTGCGGGAGTATGGCTGGATCGCGATTGGAATGCACCGTATTGAAAAGATGGTAAAAAGAACCGTAGTGGCTGGATGCATAGATGAAAAAAGCGACCACCGGCAGTGTCGGTGCATTTCCGGCACCGGCTTTGAAGGTCCAGAATTGACTGAGTTGAACCGGAACCTTTGGCAGGGGAAAGGGCGCCAGGGACAGGGCTGACAGCGCCAGCGGGGCAATCGGAGGAACCAGGGTTTCAATATTTAAATCCGCAAGATATTCCCCGCTCGAATCGGTAATGGGAACTTTTTCCTGCCGGATGGACGCGCAAAGAACGACCGTCGCTGCTTCGGCCACGGCCGCCCCAAACGCCATGTCCGCATCGGCGTCGTGGGCTTCATCAAACAGCAAGTCGAATATGATGGCCGCCGCCCCTTGCCGGGAAAGCGTTCGAACCAATTGTGCATGCAGGGTACGCGGCCATTGTTGCGTTTTTCCGGAAAGGTTGAGCGCCTCTGCCGAGTCTCGATCCAGCGCAACGATGAGCACTTCCGAAGGCGGCTGACGCGCACCCCGGAGGAAAAAAAGCAGTTTGAGACCGAAATGCTCCTCAAGGTCCAAGGAGAATGACGAAAAGGACAAGAGGACACCCAACAAACCGGCGCCAAAACTGATCCCAATGGTTTTTACGGATCGGGACATCGCCAATGCCTGCGTCTGTTCATTCGGAATCGGAAACCGGTCGACAAGGCCGAGAAACGGTTCGAAGAAAACTGATGCCGTTATGCGTCGACTGCCAGGTTCTCTGCAACACGCGTTTCGATATCCAGCATCCTTTCCTTCGAATAATGGACCGATTATCGATGCCTGCGCATTGAATGCGCCACGGTTGGCGCGGTTGCGTCGATCATTTAGGTTGGCAACTAACTGAGTTTACAACAATACTATGCGTCGCGAGGAGCTTTACTTTTTCTCAATCAGTTTCAGACAGAAAGGCATGCGCCCACTTGGAGAAACCGCTCAATAGGAGTGTCGTCGCAATTTCATCGAATCAGGAAGATTCATGCCGCGGCAGGTGAACGCGTATAATATATTTTTCTATCACCATCGTCATTGACTGTCAATGCCATGAGCGGTGATCGCTTCGCCCAAGAAGAGACAGGCACGGGATAGATGGAAACGCCCCTCCCGGCAGATAAGCGCCTGCCGGGTCGCACACGAAAGGAGGGAACGGCAATGCATGTTCGGCGTTGCACGTGGAAGGAAAGCGGGGCAATGTCGGTGCTTAGGACATTGCCCCGCTGGATCAAACGATAGGACGAATCAGGAGATTTATTTTT
>JAGTUY010000438.1 GCA_018224455.1 Desulfosarcina sp. | reverse complement strand
GCTCGCCAGACCTGCCTTGGTGTAATGATAGGCGAGCAGCTCTGGAGCTGCAGCTGGAGATCCAGATTCTAACGCTCCTGCCACTCGGGCGTGCAGCTCACGGCGTTTGGACAGGTATGATAAGGGGAGCACTGGAAGCTGATACGCAGGTATTGCGCTCCTGTCAGGGTGTCCACCAGAGCACGGACCAGTCGCGACTTGCCGATGCCGGCCTCACCCGTCAGCACCACCATTTGACCCTCACCAGCGGTCGCCTTGCGCCAACGATCGACCAACAACGCCAGCTCTTGGTCGCGTCCAACGAGGGCAGCCAATGCTTTGCCCTGCCCAGCGGCAAACCGTGTTTCGACCAGTCGTTCGCCACGAACAGAAAAGACCTGGACCGGCTCGGCAATGCCTTTCAGATTCTGCGCACCGAGTGGGTCCAGATCGAACAACTCTCCAAGCAAGCGCCGGGTGCTATCGCTGATCAAGACTGCACCCGTTTCGGCCAGCCCCTGCAATCGCGCCGCGAGATTAGGCGTCTCGCCCATGGCCAGGTTTTCTTGGTGATCAGAATCGCCCATTTTGCCCACGACTACCGGTCCGGTGTGAATGCCAATGCGCACCGACAATTGAACGCCGTATTCAGATTGCAAGCGGGAATTGAGTGCTGCCATGGATCTGGGAACGCCTAAACCCGCGTATACAGCGCGCTGTGCATCATCTTCGTGAGCAACCGGATATCCGAAGTAGATTAAGACACCATCACCGTGAGCTGGCGACGTTCGGCTTGCGTCGGCCCTGAGGGAAATGCTCTTGGAGACGATCCGTTCTCGGCAAACGGGACGACATCGATCGCCTCTTGTACCAGGAACGCCGCCGCTTTGATGATGCGCAACCGATGCCCGGTCGAGGTGACGCCGATGTCCTTCAAGGACTCATGGTCGAGCTCGCTTAGCAACTCCCAGTCGATATCGTTCTCAGCAAACAGGTCCACATACTGACCAAGATCAAGCTTTTCCAACCATTTATTGATGCTTTTTGACATGGCTGACGATCCACTCCTTGCTGACTTTTTTCAGTTTACCCACAACTGCACATTTGATCCGCTATGCGTCCGAGACTGACCCCGCCTGGCAGAGACCACCGTTCCGAACTTCAAATTCACATGCTCCAGATTTTAAAATGAGCCACTGTCTGACGGGCGTTGGATACCGATCTCCCTACCAACCAACAGGCAACTTAAGAAATACGCTGTTGTCAGCTGATTCTATGCCGGATGTATACAAAGGAAGTGCTGGCGGAGCATACTCTTTCGCTTCCAAACCAATCGTTTTTACCTGGAAATGAGAGCATCCAACCAAAACAGTAAGCAGTCTATTCAGCAACTGCAATGGGAGCAAAAAAGCCTGATAATTTTTGAAAAATGCGGGTCGGCAGACAAAAAAACGGTGCAGCCATAAGGTGGCAGCACCGTTGTTTGTTTTTAGGAAAGGAGAATTTCAGGCGGCGTTCTGGTCGCGCAGGTCCGGGTTGTAGCAGATCCGGCAGCAGTCGAGGCAGCGGCTGGATTCGTGCTTGGCGTCGACCTCCGAGATGACCTGGTCCACCTCGATCATCGAGGTGATGCGATCGGCCACGGGCAGTTCGGGCATGGGCGTTCGGGGCGACTTGGCCACACCGGGCACCGTTTCAAACAAGGATTCGGGGATATGCCGCTTGCGCAGGGAGCTTGGGGTTCCCTTGATCTCCTCGCCGGTGATGTACTGATGAATCGATCGGGCCGCCCGTCGTCCGCCGCCGATGGCGTCCACCACCAGGGAGGGGCCGGTGGCCACGTCGCCGCCGGTAAACAGGTAGGGCACGCTGCACTGCAGGGTTTCCGGGTCGTTGTCAAAGGTATTCCAGCGGGTGATGGCGATGTTCGCCTTTTCCGGCTCTCCCTCCATGAAGCCGATATCCGGCTGCTGGCTGATGGCGGAAATGACCATGTCCACGTCGAGAATCGTTTCCGATCCTTCAATGGGCACCGGCCGCCGACGGCCGCTGGCATCGGGTTCGCCCAGTTCCATCTGCAGGTACTCCAGCCCCTTGACATTGCCCTGGCCGTCATCGATGACCCGCGTGGGAGCGGCCAGGAACTGGAATTTGATGCCTTCGTGTTCGGAGGCCACGATTTCGACCTCATTGGCGGGCATCTCTTTGCGGGTTCGTCGATAGACAATGGTGACCTCTTCGCAACCCAGGCGCAGGAGTGTGCGTACGCAGTCGATGGCCGAGTTGCCGCCGCCGACGACCGCCGCCCGGCGGCCGATGGGAACCTTCTTGTCGGGAGAATTGGCCACCGCAGAGAGGAAGTTGATGCCCTGCGAAACCCCCTTTAAATCTTCACCCTTGATGCCGAGGGTGTAGTCCTTCCAGGCACCGATGCCCATGAAGATCGCATCATAGCCTTCGTCACGCAGCGACTGAATCGTGAAATCCTTGCCCAGCGTGGTGTTGGTGTGCACGTCGATGCCCAGGTTCAAGATGCCTTCGATTTCCCAGTCCAGGACTTCGTCGGGCAGCCGGTACTCGGGAATGCCGTATCGCGTGATGCCGCCCAATTTGGACATGGCCTCGTAAATGGTGGGATGGTGGCCCAAGCGTCGCAGGAAATAGGCGCAGCTGACACCGGCCGGTCCGCCGCCGATGATGGCCACGCGCTTGCCGGTATCCGGCGCGCAGGCGATGGGGTAGCGCCGGCCGCTGTTCATTTCGTAGTCGGCCACGAAGCGTTTGAGTTGGTTGATGGAAACCGCCTCATCCTCGATTTCGCGGCGGCAGTAATTCTCGCAGGGGTGGGGGCACACCCGGCCGCAGGAGAGCAGCAGGGGGTTGCGTTCCCGGATGGTGTTGACGGCCCCCTCGTAGTCGCCTTCTTTGATCAGGCGAATGTACTTGGGAATATCGATCTCGGCCGGGCAGGTTTGCTGGCAGGGCGCCAGGGCATGGTCTTCCTGGTTGAAGACCAGCAGGCGCTGGGACATGGTCTTGACTGAAATCAGACCCTTGGGGCAGGCCGTTTGACAGGCGCCGCAGCCCACACACTTGAATTCGTCGACAACCGGAAACCCCTTCGGGCCCATGTGGATGGCGTCGAATTGACAGGACTGGACGCAATCCCCCATGCCCATGCAACCGATGGAACAGACCCGTTTGCCACCGTAGAGGGCGGTCATGGCCGCGCAGGTCATGGCGCCGTTGTAAATGAACTTGTCATCGGCACGTTCGCCGCCGGAGCAGGCGTTGAGGGATTTCAAGGGCTCGGCGGTTCCCGGATCCACACCCATGACCGTGGCGATATTGATGGCCGCTTCCGCGTCGGCGACGACGCAGACGCCGGGGCCGGCTTTGCCTTCAACCACGCCCACGGCTGCGGCGCTGCATCCGGCAAAGCCGCAGCCGCCGCAGTTGGCGCCGGCCATAAAATACTCCACTTCGGCGATGCGCGGATCTTCATAGACGTAG
>JAGTUY010000437.1 GCA_018224455.1 Desulfosarcina sp. | reverse complement strand
TGCCAATGCACACGGGTTGATGGTGGAGGTCCACCATCAACCGGAAGAAGCATTGAGCGACGGCGCCCAGAGCCTGTACCCGGAACAATTCGGCTTGCTTTGCCGGCAGGTCATGGCGATATTCAAGGTTTGCGGCGAAGCGGAGTCATCTACTTTTTAGGGCCTCGCTGGGCGTAGCGGGCCTTGAGACCCAGGGTTACCTTACGCAGCCGGATGGACTTGGGTGTAATCTCCACCCGCTCATCGTCGCGGATAAAGTTGATGGCCTGCTCCAGGGTCATCGGCCGGATGGGAGCCAGGATAACGTTTTCGTCTTTGCCGGACGCCCGCATGTTGGTCAGTTTTTTTTCTTTGGTGGGATTGACGTTGATGTCCGTTTCCCGGTTGTGCTCGCCAACCACCATCCCTTCGTAAACCGTTTCCCCGGGCTGGATGAGCAGCCGGCCCCGCGGCTCGAGATTATAAAGGGCATAAGGCACCGCATGACCCTGACGGTCCGATACGATCGATCCGGTAAAACGGCTGGGAAAGTCTCCCCGGTATGGCTCGTAACCCAGAAAGTAGGAGTTCATGATGCCCGTTCCCCGGGTGTCGGTGAGAAATTCGTCCCGATAGCCGATCAGGGCCCGCGAAGGAATTGAAAATTCGATGCGCACCCGTCCGGTGCCGGTATTGGAGAGGTTCATCATTTTCCCTTTGCGCACGGAAAGCTTTTCGGTCACCACCCCCATGAAGGTTTCTCCACAATCGATGAAGAGCCGTTCGACAGGCTCTTTGACGATCCCATCCTCCTGCTTCAGGATCACTTCAGGGCGTCCCACGCAAAATTCAAACCCTTCCCGGCGCATGGTCTCGATGAGGATGGCCAGCTGAAACTCCCCGCGTCCTTTGACCACCACAGAATCCCTGTCCAGGGTGGTTTCCACCTGGAGGGCCACATTGAGCAGGGTCTCTTTTAACAATCGTTCCCGGATCTTCGCCGACTGCACATAGCGGCCTTCCTTGCCGCTCAGCGGACCGTCGTTGATGGTGAACAGCATGGAAACCGTCGGCGGGTCGACGGTGATGCGGGGAAGGGCGAAGGGCGCATCTTCGGTGCAGATCGTATCGCCGATGGTGACCTCTTCGATGCCGGACAGGATAGCGATTTCACCGGCGCCGACCGCAGACACCGGTGTGATATCCATGCCCTCGTATATCTGCAGGCGAGTGACTTTCAAGGGTCGCTGGTTGCCGTCGGCATCGATGCGAATGAGCCGGTGCCTGGATTCGGCCTTTCCGCCCACCACGCGTCCGACTGCCAGGCGGCCCAGGTAGTCCGAATAGCCCAGGTCGGAGACCAGCATCTGAAAGGGAGCGTCAGGGTCGAACCGGGGCGGGGGTATTTCCCTGACAATGGCGTCAAAAAGCAGATGGAGGTCATCGGCCAACTGGTCGGGGGCGGTTCCCGCCACGCCGTCGCGGCCGATGGCGTAAAACAAGGGAAACTCCAGCTGATCTTCGTTGGCGTCCAGGTCGATGAGCAGATCGTAAACCTGATCCAGCACCGCAGAAGATCTGGCATCCTTGCGGTCGACCTTGTTGATCACCACGATGATTTTCAATTTGGCGGTCAAGGCTTTTTGCAGGACGAAGCGGGTCTGGGGCAAAGGGCCTTCTGAGGCATCCACCAGGAGGAGGGCGCCGTCCACCATGGAGAGGGCCCGCTCCACTTCACCGCCGAAATCGGCATGGCCGGGTGTGTCCACGATGTTGATTTTTACCCCCTGGTATACCACTGAGCAGTTTTTGGCGGCAATGGTGATGCCCCGCTCCCGCTCCAGGTCCATGCTGTCCATGACCCTTTCGTCCATTTGCTGCCCATGGCGAAAGAGGCCGCTCTGGCGGAACATGGCATCCACCAGAGTGGTCTTGCCATGGTCGACATGGGCGATGATGGCGATATTGCGTATATTCTCACTGGGTAATAAAGCGGTCATATCTGCTCGTTTCGTGTGGTTGGGTTTTTTTGAACAAGGGCCAATATAGCCATCCGGCCGTTCAATACAAGGTGATTGAAGTCCATATTTTTCGTTGGAAGGGACAATGTAGCTTTAATGTAGTTAAAAAATAGCCTTGACCCTGTGCCGCAAGGGTGAGATAAAAAGAGGCAAATCACCCTTGCCTGTTGACAACTATATTCATAACCAACAAAATTTATAGACTATTTATAGTGACCACCACCATTGAATCGAGGCAATGGGCAAGCATGCCACGTTAAAGGAAAAGGAGGAGAGATGGCGAAAATTGAAACCGTGGGAATCGTTGGATTCGGCGTTATGGGCGCGGCCATAGGACTCAATGCCGCATCGTCCGGGTACCGCGTCATTTTCAAGGAGCTGAATGATGAACTGGTCCGCTCCATGTATGATCGATGGGTGAAAGCAGCCCTTGATAAACGGGTGGCCAAAGGCAAAATGAGCCAGCAGGAGATGGATCGGGTGGCCGGCATGATATCGGGAACCGCCAGCTATCAGGACCTGGCGCCTTGTGACCTGATCATCGAGGCGGCAGTCGAAAAAATGGATTTAAAAATCCAGATCTTCAAGGATCTGGACAAGGCGTGCCGTCCGGATGCCATTTTGGTCAGCAACACCTCCACTTTTCTTATTGAGCGGCTGATGGCATCGGTTTCCAACCCCTCCCGAACCGCCGGCCTGCATTATTTTTTTCCAGCCAACATCAACCGGCTGGTGGAGGTGATCCGGCAAAAGGATACCAGTGACGAGACCTTTGAAGCCCTGATGGCGTTTGCGGAAAAAAACCGTAAAGTGTCCATCGCGGTGAAGGATTTCCCCGGTTTTGCCATTAACCCCGTGTTTATCTCCAGCTACATGATGCTCGACTCGTTTTATGGCGACGCATACAATGTGGCCACCTTGGAGCGCATTTCCCAGCTGGCATTGAACGTGCGCTTCGGAATCATGTGGGTCCAAAACGGATCCGGTCTGGGCACCTGCTACCACGCCGCCGTTTCGATGAACGACTATCTGGCCGATACCGATGTCGGCTACCCGGCGGTGCCGGATCAGCTCAAAAACCAGTTTGAGAGCGGCAAACCCTGGAATCTGGAAGACGGACCCGTGGCCGACGACCCGGCTCTGCTTGACGCCGTCAAAGACCGGCTGCTGGGGTCCATCTTCACCATTTCCACCCACCTTATCGAAAAAGGCGTGGTCTCCACCAAAGATCTGGAACTGGGGATCTGCACGTCACTGGCCTGGCCCGAAGGGCCCTTTGCCATGATGAACGCCCTGGGAATGGAAGAATCTGCGCGTCTGGTGCGACTCACGGTGGAGAGCGGCGAGTTTAAAATGCCTAAAACGTTTTCCGGGGCGGTTCCATCGCCATGGGCGCTGTAGCCGACAAACAATCAGCGGTGCATGTATTTTTTACTCAGTGAAAGGGCTTGGATGCACGCATCCGAGCCCTTTTGTGCTTTTACGAAATGGGCGTTTAGCGGCGTTTTAATCTGCAGATTCCCTTGGGGGAGTGGCTGGGAAGAGGCCCGGTCATCGTGTTCAGCAAGGTGTCGCTGACTGCCGGCCGGGGGCGGTTGCCCTTTTCGGAGGCAATCTGTTCTCGCTGTTCCGCCATCAGCAGGGGTGGATCGATGGTGCAGTGAAGGCGCAGACAGGTAAGGTCGGTTTCCTCTCGTATCACCATGCCATTCACCGGTGCCGTCCGTCCGCTGCCAAAGATAATTTCCCCTTGAACCGTTTGCCCGTTCGTGTAGATACCCGTGCAGACTAAGCTGATGCCTGTTTCCGAGATATCGCGGACGGGGCAGGTGAACTGGGCAACCCCGGGGCGGTCATCGGTTCTCTGGACGAAAAGGGGCTGTGACGATTTACCAAATTGCACCCGATAGTGCCGGCGGTGACGTTCGGGTGTTTCCTGGTCTGCATCCTGAGCCGATATCGGCCGGTGGTGACGAAACCGCAGCCATCGGAACAAGGTGATTACGGTCATAATGCAACTGATGATCAGGATGGCCGTCAAGTAATAGCGACCATGCGGCGACCCGTCGAATGTGAATGCCTGTTGCGCCAATACCGCAGCCATCAATACAACCGAACCGATCAACAGGGTGATCAGGTTGAATTTCACCTTTTTGGTCCTAATTTCCTTATCATGCATGATAATCTGCTATTCGGCGTTTTTCCAGAATGCTTGAGCGGTTGCGTCGACAATTTGAACGGGCACAGGTTGAAGCGATTTTTTCGATCGGCTGTTTTTAGCATCGCCAACCGCCGTTTCGTGCCTATATTACCTTTTAAGGATGCCAAGGGGTGTTGAATTAATTTTTAATAAGGGAAAACGGGCGTATGGTGCAGCAGGACTACTACCGGATACTCGGCGTGGATCAACGTGCAGAGGCAAAGAAAATTAAGGAGGCCTATCGGGAGCTGGCATTTAAACATCACCCGGACCGCAACGAAAAGAATCCGGACAGTGCAGACATGATGAAGTCGGTCAATGAGGCCTACGCGGTTTTGTCCAATGCGGAAAAACGTCGTGCATACGATGCCATGCGCAGTCGTTTCGGCGACGACGCCTATGGTCAGTTTAAAAACACCTATACCGAACAGGATATCTTCAACGGTTCCGATATTCATCAGATTTTCGAGGAGATGGCACGTTCGTTCGGCCTTCGCGGCGTGGACGCCATATTCAGCGACTTTTATGGTTCGGGGTACAAGCGCTTTGTCTTCAAGCAGCATGGCCTTCACGGCAGCGGATTCATTTATCGCGGAGGGTTCGGCAGCCGTCGGAGAAAGGCCGTGGCGTCCGGTACTTCACCGGGTTTGGGTCGGTTTGCCAGGTATCTATTGCAGAAAGTCACCGGATTGCGCCTGCCGCAAATGGGGCAAGATATTCGCGACACCATCCATCTGAAACCGGACTTTGCCAGATCTGGCGGTCCCTATCCCTACCTTCACCTTCGGCGTTCTAAAAAGCTGGTGGTCAGCATTCCTGCCGGCACGAAGGACGGGCAGCAAATTCGTCTTTCCCAGATGGGCGCCGCAGGCGAAAACGGCGGCCCAAACGGCGATCTTTACCTGAAGGTGAAATTCAAAAAACCGTTGCTGGAAAAAGCGAAGGATTTTATTGTCTCGGCTTTCAGCCGATGATACACTGGCTGAACGGACTGACTCCGCTTTCGGATGATCGTCATCAGCCATTGAAAGGAGGCCTTGCCGTTTCTTAACCGAAACAAACAGTGTTCTAACCATCCACCTCCCCACCGGTCAATAAAGACAAGGGGATTGCATAAACAGTGGTGAGTGGACCGGAGAGCCGCGAAAGGAGGACGTGATATGCAAATTCTGGTCACCTTCAAAGGTGTAGACTCCTCGGACTACCTGAAATCCTACCTTGAAGAAAAGCTCGAGCGTCTTGATAAAATCATGCCCCATTCCGGAACCGCCGATGTGGTTTTCCAGCAAGAAAAACTAAGAAAAATCGTGGATGTCAACCTTAGCGGAAAGGGTTTTGACGTTCACGCCAAAGAAGAGAGCGGGGCCTGGAATGAAGCCATCGATCTGGTGGTGGACAAGGCCAAAAAACAGCTGATCAAAAACAAGGAAAAAATCCAGTCACACCGTACAGAGGTGTATCCGGCCGATTCGCTGTAGTTGAGGCATCCATTCCCGGCACCGATGCATGGATTTCATCCTCCCCGCGGCGTGCCGCGGGGAGGGTTTCCTTTTTCGTCTCCTCAACAGGCGCCACTGGCTCAAGCGCGTGATGCGTCAATGCTTACGGAAAGTTAGAACGCCGGAAGGTGATCGAATTACTTCCTGTCTCAGCATCCGGGTGATCGTGGAAACGGCGATGCCCGTCATTTGTGAAAACTGTGTGGTGGTCAGCGTTTTGCCATTATCGTCCATGCAATCTACTCCTGTTAGAAAATAACGGCTTATAGCATGCTCTGGGTAATCTGGTTCACGGCTTCGATCATCGTTTTGTTGTAAATGGCCAAGTCCTCTTCATCCAAAGAGAGAAACGCCAGTGCTTCCGGGTCCAGTTCATACAGGGTCGCATCGAAGCTGCTGCCAATCCCGCTCTGCTGGGCGATATGATTGGCTGTATGAACGATGTAGGCCAGCTGGTTGCCCTTGGATGCACCGGGGTCGTGGTGAAATCGCATAGCGCTGACATGATTCTCCGGTAGCTTCCATTTGGTGCACAGTTCAGAGGCCAGTTCCGTGTGGTCGAAGCCGAGCACCTGCTTTTCGACTTCCAGAAAATTGACACCGGTAGCCAGCGCCTGGTCCACCTGGGCTTTTCGTTCCAGGAGATAGCGATCCAGGGCCAGCTTTCCGGCATCGTGGATCAGCCCGACGGAAAAGGCGTCATTTTCAAGTGTCGGCGCCCGGTCTTTGGCGATCAACCGTGAACACATGGCCACGGCCAATGAATGCTGCCAGAGGGTGCCAGAACCCATTCGATAGCCTTTGAGGTGGCTGCCCAGCAGGCTGGTGGCTGAAACCATGGTGATGACCTGCTCCAACACTTTGTGGCCGAGAACAACGGTGGCCTGATGGATCGAAGAGACCATCCCGGACATGCCGTAATAAGCCGAGTTGGCCACCTGAAGGACTTTGGCGGCAATGGCCTGGTCGGTTTCGATAACCTCGGCAATCTCCTTGAACCCGGACATGGGATTACCCATGACCTCCCGTGCCTTGTAGATGATTTTTGGCATCGCCGGCAGATCTTTGAGCCTGTTCAGAATTTTGCGTTTCAGATCGGTGCCGTCCAGTTCATCCGGTGATTTTTCAGCAATTGGCGTGATAACCACCTTTCCGGTGGATTTATCGGGCGTTGTATCTAACGGTTCGGGCGCCGGTTCCGGTTTCTCTCTGAGGTCCAGGGTAATTTTAGATTTGCATCCGGGGCAGGGGAATGAAACCTTTTTCCCGGTGGGAAGGCGGTCATCGGGAAGCTCGAACGCTTTGCTGCAGTTGTCACATCCCACTTTCATGGGAACACCTTTCTCTGAGAACTCAGGGGTCCTGTCAAATCGGTTAATCGGTGCCGTGTTATAGACTTCCAGATAAGGATGTTGGCAAGGCAAAGCGAGAAAGTCGCAACCAATATACCTCGACTATCAATAGTGCCGTCCGAAATCCTTATCTGGAAGTCTATATATCGGTTTCTTTTGGTTTTGGCCACAATCAAATTTTTGAACACCCAGTGCGTGAGGGGACGAAAGTCCCGACT
>JAGTUY010000436.1 GCA_018224455.1 Desulfosarcina sp. | reverse complement strand
TCCCTTGGATGCATTGGAAGTCGATCCGAATGGTGGTCGGGAAAAAGCGGGTGGTCAAGATTGACGGTGCTATCTTTTTCTTATTTCCCGCTTCAGGTTGATCCCGTATTTTCGCATGCGGTTCCAAACGGTTACCCGATTGATTCCCAACATCCGGGCCGCCTGGCTCTGGTTGCCGGCGGCGGCATGAAGGGCATCGATAAGCTGCTGCCGTTCGGTGCTGCCGGTTTCACGCAAGGCCGCTTGGGAGACCGGTACGAACGGGAAAACAGGGTTCAGCATGTGAGGCGGCAGGTGATCGATGTCGATGGTATCCTTGTCCGCAACGGTAAATGCATACTCCAGCGCGCTTTTCATCTCCCTGACGTTCCCCGGCCAGCGGTAATCCATGAAGCGGTTCAAGGCTTCCCGGGTCAGTCCGCGGATCGGTTTGCCGGTGCGTACGGTCAGTCGTTCGATGAAGGTGTTGACCAACAACGGGATGTCGTCCCTGCGCCGGCGCAGCGGCGGCAGGTGGATGGGAATCACATTGATGCGGAAATAAAGGTCTTCCCGAAAGCGCTTTTGCTCGATGAGTTCCAGCAGATTCCGATTGGTGGCGGTGATGATCCTTACATCCACCGAAATGGGAATGTTTTCTCCCACCCGCTCGAACCCACCGGTTTCCAGCACCCGCAGCAGCTTGATCTGGATGGACAGGGGAATGTCCCCGATTTCGTCCAGAAACAGATCTCCGCCGTCGGCCGCCTCGAAACGACCGTCCCGGTCCCGGAAAGCGCCGGTGAACGACCCTCTGACATGGCCGAACAGTTCGCTTTCCAGCAACGATTCGTTGAGGGCCGCGCAGTTGAACTGGACGTAGGGGCCGTCGTCTCGTTTTCCCCGATCGTGGATGGCTTTGGCCACCAACTCTTTGCCGGTGCCGCTCTCTCCGAAAATGATAATCGGAGCATCACTCATCGCCGCCTTTTCAACGATGGCGTAGACCGCTTTCATTTCCTCGCTGTTGCCGAGGATCCCTCCGAAACCGCTGTTGTCGTCTAGCTGGCGGGAGAGAATTTCAACCTTTCGGTCCAGACGGTCGATTTCACTCAAATCGGTCAGGGTCTCCACCGCCCCCAGCAACGCCCCGTCCTCATCTCGCAAAACCGATGCATTTTTCAGCGCCGGCAAAAAAGTCCCGTCTTTTTTTTTGATGGTGCAACGGCAACGGCGCATTTCCGGCTGGTCGGGTTCGAAAAGCTTGCACCAGCCGCTACCGTCATTGTTGATGGCCATTTCACACGCCTGGCAGGCCAACACCGTACACGGTTGACCGCACACCTCTCTGGCCGTATAACCGGTCATTTCTTCGAAGGACTGGTTGACCGAAACAATTCGGCCCTTTTCGCTGACGATCAGCAGCCCTTCATTGATGGTATTGATCACACGTTCCCAATGCCGGTTGATGTCTTTGATCGCCATGCCCTGGTGACCCCCTCCCCGGGGATGCCCCTGCCTTCCGGTTCTCTGCCCACACTGCTTAAACAACTGTTTATTTCTTTATCACATGTTTAAACACCGTTTAAACACTTTTTTTGTTCTGTGCGACAAACAGCATGTTTTTAGATAAAATAACATATGGTTATCATAATAAACAATCATGGCCGGGAGCGGCATGCTTTTTGTTAGTTTATTGATCCGAAAGAAAAGGCTGTAGCAATCCGAACCCAAAGACCAGGGAAATCAAGCATCATGGGCCGGCATCTTCATATCAATCTTGAGAACCTTCCCTGGCCGGTGAATGTTCTAAAATTCAACCAGACCGTCTACGACATGCAGCCTGGAGACGACATGCTTGCCACGGTCAGCGATGCCGATGTTGTCGGAAATCTGCAGCAGCTCCTTAGCAGCCAGACAGATGTGGACGTTGACCTGTTTCAAACCAATACGGACTATCGTATTCGGGTAACCAAAAGATGAAGGCGACGTTTCGGAATACAAGGCTCAAGTGGACGCCGGTGGCGGGTGTTTGTCATCGCTATCGCTAATCAAGGAGGGTCTATGGGGTTGAACAGACGCAATTTTTTTAAATTGGTAACCGCAGCGGGCGCTGCGGTGGCCGGATCCGATGGCGCCGCCCATGCCTGGCAATCCAGAGCGCCATCCGATTCGGTCGGTTGTCTGGTGGACCTGACCCGGTGCATCGGCTGCCGCAAATGCGAGGAGGCCTGCAACCGGGTCAACAGGTTGCCGCCGCCGGACCGGGCCTTCGAGGATCTAACGCTGCTCGATAAAAAGCGCCGGCCGGATGAACGGACCTACACGGTGGTCAATCGTCATGTCTCTGGAGAGATCGATGCGCGCGACCAGCTGGTGCCCACCTTCGTCAAGCTGCAGTGCATGCACTGCCAGGACCCGGCGTGCGCCTCCGCCTGCATTGTCGGTGCGTTGACCAAGAAAGAGAACGGGACGGTTCACTACGATGTCTCCAAATGCATCGGTTGCCGCTACTGTATGGTGGCATGCCCATTCGAGATTCCGGCCTACGAATATCACGACCCCATTACGCCGCGCGTGATGAAGTGCACCTTCTGTTATGAACGGGTGCATTCGGAAAACAAGCTTCCCGGGTGTGCGGAAATCTGCCCGGTTGAGGCCATCACCTTCGGACGCAGGAGCGACCTGATCGACGCTGCTCGGCAGCGCATTAAAAAAAACCCGGGGCGCTACATCGATCATGTGTACGGTGAAAAGGAGGTGGGGGGCACCAGTTGGATTTACCTGTCCGGCGTGTCCTTTGAAAGGGTAGGTTTCAATGCGCTGCCGGAAACGCCCATTCCCCGGCTGGCCGAAAGTATCCAACACGCCCTGTTCAGCTATCTGTGGTCCCCCATCGTGCTCTTCGGCATGCTAGGCGGCGTCATGTGGGCCTCCAAGGACAAGCGTGACCGGTCCGGCAATGGAAAAAAAGGAGGCGGTCAATGACCCATTACGCAGCGCCAATAAAAGCGAAGTTCTGGACTCCCGGCGTGGTTGTGCTGGCGGTTCTCATGGCGGCCGGTGCGGCAGCCATTGCGGCTCGTTTCATCGGCGGCATCGGCTACGTCTCCAATTTGACCACGGCACGGCCCTGGGGATTGTGGATCGGCGTTGACGTGGCCTCGGGGGTGGCTCTGGCCGCCGGCGGCTTTACCACGGCATTTTTGGCTCATATTATCGGCCGGCATTATTATGAGGCGGTGGTTCGACCGGCCCTGCTCACCGCCGTGCTCGGCTACACATTCGTGGTTTTGGGTCTGCTGGTGGATATCGGACGCTCCTGGGCCATTTGGAAGCCTATGTTGTATTGGAACCCCACATCCGTTCTTTTTGAAGTGGCCATGTGTGTCATGCTTTACCTCAACGTGCTTTACATCGAGTTTCTGCCCATCGTGGTGGAGCGGTTCAAGGGCCGGGTGAAGCTGCCCGGGCTGCTGGCCGTCCTCAATGGACCGCTTGACGGGCTGCTCAAACTGGCCGACACGGTCCTGCCTAAGATCATGTGGTTTTTCATCATTGCCGGGGTGGTGCTTTCCTGTATGCACCAGTCCAGCCTGGGGTCGCTGATGCTGATTGCCCCCACCAAGCTGCACCCGCTGTGGTACACGCCCATGCTGCCGCTGCTGTTTCTGACTTCGGCCATCGCCGTGGGCTATCCCATGGTGGTGTTTGAAGCGACCCTGGCCACCACATCTCTGAAACTGGACGGGGAGATGAACATCCTCACCCCGCTGACCCGCGTCACCCTCTTTTTGCTGGGACTCTACCTGGCCCTGAAAGTGGGCGACATGGTGGTTCGCGGCACCTATGTGTATTTGCTGGACTTTACTGCCCAGACCAATGCCTTTATCATCGAAGTGCTGTTTGGTGTGATCGTGCCCTGGCTGATGCTGCTGTCGCCAAAACTGCGCCGGTCGCGCCGGGCATTGTTCATTGCCTGCACGATGATCGTGGGCGGCGTGCTGGTCAATCGGATCAACGTGTTCGTCGTGGGCTATCGCCCCCCCATCAGCGAAGCCAATTATTTTCCGGCCATCGGCGAGGTCTTGGTCACCGTGGGACTGATCGCGGCCCTGATGTTCGTCTATCGATTCATCGTAACCTATTTGCCGGTGCTCAATAAACCGGAACAGGAGGTGTCTGCATGACCAGAACAGGACCGGGTGTGCTTTTGATCGTCACCGCCGCCCTGACCGGGGTGCTTTGCTGCAGCCCGGCCCTGGCGGCCAACCCGTTGCCGGATGAAGCGTCACCGCCGGCAGCGATGGTTTGGACCGCGCCGGACCAGGAGGCGGCCAAAAAACGGGCCGCTGAGGTGGTTCCCTTCGTCCTGGCGGTCATGGACGAATGCCGCCTGTGCCGTCAGCAGCGGCTCCGTGACATGGGGTTGAGCGTCCAGGACCAGTCGGAAAGCTATTCTCTGCTGGACAGCCCCATCATTCGCGAAACCGAAGACCACTATGGGCCGGTGCGTTTCATGCACGCCAAACATGCCGGCGTTACCAAGGACTGCGCACTGTGCCACCACTATCGACCCCTGGACGAAGCGGCCTCGGAAACGGTGCGCTGTTCGGCCTGCCACCAGGAGCCGTTCCAGAAAGATCATCCCGAGCGCCTGGGGCTCAAGGCGGCCTACCACCAGCAGTGCATGGGCTGCCACCGGGAGATGGACAAAGGGCCCATCGACTGCAGAGGGTGTCATCGCAAGAACGTGCCCGACCATAAAGATCACCTTCAGTTGGTCGAGGGTGCAGGGCCGTTCCAGGTGACAGCCGAGTGCCTGCGCTGCCATAAGCCGGCTGGCGAAGATATGCTTAAATCCGCCCACTGGCTTTGGAAGGGGCCGTCACCGTACACCCTGGATCACAGAAAGGATGTCGAGCTCGGCAAAGCCACCATTGCCACCAACAACTTCTGAATGAGCATCGCCAGCAACGAGGCTCGTTGCACCAGTTGTCATGCCGGCTATGGATGGAAGGACAATACGTTTGATTTCACCGATATGACCAGGATCGACTGCCTGGTCTGCCACGACACCACGGGAACCTACAAGAAAACACCCACGGCGGCCGGCATGCCCGATCCGGCGGTGGACCTGGTGGCCGTGGCCAAGCGTGTCGGGCCCACTTCCCGCAAGACCTGCGGGGACTGTCACTTCAACGGCGGCGGCGGCGAAGCGGTCAAACACGCCGATCTTTCCCGCCAACTGCTCGAACCCGATCGCAGTTGCGACGTGCACATGGGCGGCTACGATTTCAACTGCGTCGAGTGCCACCGCACCCGCAACCACAAGATCGCCGGACGCAGTTCGTCGGCCCCCGTGGTCGAAGGCGGTTTTTCTTGTGAAGCCTGCCACACGAACAAGCCTCATCATGGGGATGACCTTTTGGACCACCATCTGAACAAACACAGCGACAACATCGCCTGCACGACCTGCCATGCGCCGGTGTACGCCAAGTGCAAACCCACCAAGGTCTTTTGGGACTGGTCCAAGGCGGGCGACAAGGAGCGCCGGCCGCAAAAGGACAAGCATGGCATGCCCGATTACGACCCGAAAAAGGGTGAATTCGTCTGGAAGGAATCGGCCAAGCCGGTCTATACCTGGTACGGCGGCTTCATGAAGCGCGTGTTTCTGGGAGACCGTCTGGACTGGACCCGGGGAGAAATCAATATCTCCGCGCCCGTGGGATCCATCAACGACCCGAATTCGAAGATTGCGCCCTTCAAGATCATGCGGGGCATCCAAGCCGCCGACGCCGAACACAAGTACCTGTTGGTTCCCCATTTGTTTCCACGGGACAAAAACGACAAAACCGCCTACTGGAAACACTACGACTGGCAAAAATCCTTCTCGGACGGCATGCAGGCCGCAGGCTTCAAATACAGCGGCAAATACGAATGGATTCGCACCAATATGTACTGGGGGGTCCAGCACGAAGTCATGCCGGCTGAAATGGCCCTTTCCTGCGTGCAGTGCCACGAAAGCCTCAAGGGCGAGCGCACCTGCAACCGCTGCCACCAGGACAATCGTGACGTGGATTTCAACGCCATTGCTCACAAGGGCACCGATTTTTCCTACATGGCCTCAAAAGGGCGTGACGTGAGTCACCTGGTCGGTACCACGGATTATATCGACTTCAAGGCCCTGGGGTATAAGGGCGACCCGATCATCACCGGCGGCCGATTCAAGCGGCTGCCCATGGGCTATAAAGCCGAAAAGTAATCCGGCGACGAACAGAACCCGGTAGCCCGGTCATCCGCCCGTCTTTCTTTGAGGCTGGGGTGGGTGTCCGGGCAATTTTTGGAATGTCAGCAGATGTCGTTTTGTCGTTTGACATCCGGGGTTAAACCTGGTTAAAAAAGAGCATATTCCCATAAAAACAAGAATGAAAGGAGAGACGCATGGCCGAAGAGCTGCCGGTCGGGTGTGCCCGACCCACTGGAGGACCGGTTGGAGAGGCGGTCCCGGAAACCGCTAAGGAGACAATTGCACCAATCAAGGAGGAGATGCAAATGATTCATGTAGGCGAAAAAGCACCGGACTTTGTGGCACCGGGATATCAAAAGGGAAAATTCATTAACGTCAAACTGTCCGACTATCTGGGCAAATGGGTCCTGCTCTGCTTTTACCCCGGCGATTTCACCTTTGTATGAGCGACCGAGATTTCGGCGGTCGCCGAAAAATATCCTGAATTCCAGAAACTGGGCGTGGAGCTGCTTTCCATGAGCATCGACAGCATGTTCGTACACAAAATGTGGGACGACCACGAACTGGCCAAAATGGTCGACGGCGGCGTTCCCTTTCCCATGCTGTCCGATGCGGGGGGAAAAGTGGGGAAATTGTTCGGGGTGTATAACGAGGCAGCCGGAGTGGAAAACCGGGGGCGTTTCATTATCGATCCGGACGGCGTGGTTCAGGGGTACGAGGTGCTGACGCCACCGGTAGGACGCAATGTCCTTGAATCCATCCGCCAGGTACAGGCCTTCCAACTGGTCAGGAAAACCAAAGGGGCCGAAGCAACGCCTTCCGGCTGGCGGCCGGGCAAGCTGACGCTCAAACCAGGGCCCGATCTGGTCGGCAACGTCTGGAAGGAGTGGAAAACCAGTATGGCGTTTGACTAGAAGTTAGAAAAAAGGAGTCTTGCATGTATTTCAATCAAATTGCCGTACCCGGCTTAGGTTGTCTTTCCTATGTTATCGGCTGCCCGCGTGCCAAGACCATGGCCGTCGTGGATCCGAAACGCGATGTGCAGGACTATCTGACCATCGCCCGGGAAGAGGGGATGCAGATCACGCATGTAATCAATACCCATGTTCACGCCGATCACGTCAGCGGGGACCAGGAGCTGCGGTTGGCGACCGGGGCGGACATATACATCCATGAAAGTGCACCGGTGGAATATCGGCACAAGGATCTCAAGGAAGGGGATGTGTTCGAGCTCGGGGCGGCTAAAATTGAAGTCCTGCATACCCCGGGACACACCCCCAACGCCGTCTCCCTGCTGGTCACCGATAAAGCGCGATCGGAAGAGCCCCAGATGCTGCTGACCGGCGACCTGCTCTTCGTGGGCGACATTGGCCGGCCAGACTTGCCCGGCGCGGAAATTCTGGACGAGCAGGTGGAGAATCTCTACAACAGCCTGTACGTCAAACTCGCCGGTTACCCGGATCATCTGGAGGTCTTTCCTGCCCATGGAGAGGGATCGCTTTGCGGTCGGGGGATGAGCACCAAGAAAAGTTCGACGCTCGGCTACGAACGACGGGCCAACCCGATGCTGCAGTTCGCGTCTTTCGAGGCATTCAAAAAGGATGTGATGTCGGCTTTTCCGGTCCGGCCGAAAAGTTTTTCACACATCATCCAGACCAACCTCAACGGTGCGGCCACCCTGGACGCCTGTCCGATTGACAAAAGCCTGACCCCCAAGCAGTTCGAAGAGATGGTTGCCGACGGGGCAACCATCATCGACGCTCGCGATTCGGCCGCCTTCGGCGGCTTTCACATCCCTGGCAGCATCAATATCGGATTCGAAAAACAATTGGCCAACTGGGTCGGCATGGTGGTGGATCCCGAGGCGGAACTGCTGTTGGTGGTGGATGATCGCGAGGATTACGATCGCATGGTCACCGAACTGCATCGCATCGGTTACGATTTAATTTTCGGCTATCTTTCCGGCGGGATCATGGCCTGGTTGATGAGTGGGCGGGCCGTGGAGCAGCTGGAGCAGATTTCACCGCAGCAGTTGGCCGCGCGCCTGGAAGAGAGCAACGTCCGCATCATCGATGTGCGCACGCCGGCCGAATGGAGCGCCAGCCGGATCAATTGGGCGGAGCATTTGCCCCTGTCCGACATACTTGCCGGCCAATTGCCCGATGCGCAAAAGGATGAAGCGCTGGTGCTGCAGTGCGGCAGCGGCTATCGGTCCAACATTGCCGCCAGCATTCTGCGCCAGGCGGGGTACATGCATGTCAAATCACTGGCCGGCGGTGTCTTCGCCTGGTCCAATGCCGGCCTTCCCCTAGTACCTGCCTGAAAAGCACGGCGGGGGTCACCCGGTTCAACCGACCCTCGCTGCGCCGCTGCATCCGCGATGCCAAGCGGGAACCTGCGCAGAAGGGTGCATCCAGCCGATCGGTATCAAACCGGTGCGGCCAGTGCCTTGGTAATTTCATAAAGATCGGCTGGCCCGATACCCTTGTCGGCAGCGGTTTGTTTGAACGACATGTCGGCTGGTGGGTTCTAATTAGTATGCTTTGGAGGGCTTGCTGTCGTTGAGCAGGTCCTGCATCTTTTGATAGTCGATGGCATTCTGGATGGCCGCACCACTTTGCTCGGCAACGGTCATGGCGAAATTGATATCGGCACTGGAGAAAAAATGGACCTCCGCCGTTAACAGTCGCAGCATACCAATGATTTCCCCTTGAACCGATATGGGCACGGCCAGGATACTGCCGACCCCTTCGCTCGCCGCTTCCTTGTGATAGAGGGTATGGACGTCTGTGGTCGCATCCGGGATGACCACCGGTTCGCCCTTGAGGATAAAATAGGTGGCCAGTTCATCGTCCAACGGTCCCCGTTCCAGGTAGTGCCGGCTCAATCCGTAAGCGGCCTTGAGTTCCAGCTTCCCTTTGGCCGATTCGATGAGGCGGATCGTGCACGCTTTGAGGTTCATCACCTCGGGCAGCCTGGAGACAATCCGGTCGAGTACCGTGTCCAATTCCCGGGTTTCCCCGATGAGCCGCCCGATTTCACAAACCGCTTTGAAGTAGTTCAATTGCCGCTGCTGATCGTCGTAGATGCGCGCATTTTCGATGGCGATGCCGCATTGCTCCGCCAGGGCGGCGACGAATTCGATCTCCAACGAATTAAATTCCCGCTGGGTACGGCTGAGCAGCCGAAGGATACCGGTGATTTTTCCGCGGATGGGAATTGGCGCCACCAATATGCTTTGAATGCCTTCCCGGCGCGCCGCCTCGGGATAATCGATGCGGGAGTCATTGGCCGCATCGCCAATGGCGATCGATGTTCCTTCCAGGGCCGATAAAACGCTTTCCTCCGCATCGACGGGCCCGCGGTTCAGGTAGGTATCGCTCAATCCAGAGGCGGCCTCCAATACCAGCTTCTGACGCGTCGGATCAAGCAGGCGGATAGTTGCGGCATCCACGTGTAGAACTTGAGGAATTTTAGTAACGATTAGATCGAAGACCTCCTTGGGGTCCAAAGAGGCGGTGATGGCCTTGGTGATATCCAGAAATAACCGAAGATAGTCGCTTTGCGGCTTCATCATGATGTGTACTCCTTTAATGATGCGAGTTCGGTGTTTCAGTGGTTTTAAGCGCTAAGGGGTCCTAACGGAGGCTGAGCCGGCACTTTGCCACAAACGGACACATGCAAAAAAAAGACCACCGGAACTGCTGCTGAAATCAGCCTGTCTGGTGGGGCTCAGCTACCGGACACCATTGGTTCAGTTTGAATAGAATAT
>JAGTUY010000435.1 GCA_018224455.1 Desulfosarcina sp. | reverse complement strand
TGCCTCGTCGTATTTTTTTTCATTGAACAGGGCAATGCCTGTCTCGCGATATTCCGCTACCTGATCCACTGGCTCCGGCGCCTCGGGTGGGTGTGCTTCCGCTGAGTCAACCGGTGTCGCAGAGGGCTCGGCAACGGGCTGCGATGCGGGTGCTTTTTTGTTCACTGCGGGCGGTTGCGCGGATAAGCCTGCGCTGATTCGGTTCAGGTCCGCGATGGTCACGCCGTCGATGACCGGCACCATGACACGCTGGCCAACCCGGACTTGGGTAGCGTCGGACATGTTGTTGAAGTTGACGATATGATGATATTTTTTATAGTCGCCGTAATATTTGAGCGCCAGCTTTGAAATGCTTTCCCCCGGTGTGATTTCATGGGTGATGAACGCACTCTCACCCTCCGGTTGGCGCTGCTGAAGCATGGCCGCGGCTTGCTTATGATCCGGTCTGTATCTCAATGCTTTCAAGAACTCTTTTTTCGCCAAATCCCATTTGCCTTTGTCCCTGAAGCGGATGCCGGCCCGGTAGTGGGTCTCGGCCAGGTCGTTCAACTTTTTTTCGAGGCGGTTAATCTCGTCGATGATGACAGGTTCGTCCGGGTCGATGGTCTGAGCCAGTTTGTATTGCTCCAACGCCTCCACCAGATTTCCTTGACTTTCATAGGCCTGGGCTTGTTGGACATACGCCTGGGTCTGCTTGTTCATTTTCCGGGAACCTTGGGATGCCTGACAACCCAAAAGGACGATTAACAAGAACCCCAAGCCGGCACATAGATGGTTGCGTTTCATGGCATACTCACTTTAGCGGAAAATGATAAAAAGTCTTCAATTGGGAGGTAAAACGATCCATGTCCCGTTTTAAAATCTGGTCGCGTTTGATCATAAATGGGTCGGCAAAAAACGGGTTGCTTCCCCGGTCAACGGTGACCGCCATTTTATACCCGGCCTGCCGTGCCAATGATGCGACCGTCTGGTTTTGTCTGCCGAAAGGGTAGGAAAAAATAATCGTCTCCTGACCGAGCTTTTCATCGAGGATCTGCTTGGACTGGAATATCTCCCTTCGCAGTCGGGCCAGGTAGGCTTTATGATCCTCATCTTTTCTTTGCCTCGAAAGGTCGCTGTGGGCTATTGAATGGGAGCCGACGGCGAATCCCGCCCGCTTCAATTCCCGTAACTGGTCCCAGGTGATGGCCTGGCTGGAAACCCCCACGTAGTCGATATATATGAACAGGGTGGCCGTAAAGCCGTATTTTTTCAGAATCGGATAAGCCAACTCAAACATGGAGCGATAGCCATCGTCCACCGAAATCATGACCGCATTTTTAGGTATGGGTTGGCGGTAATCCAAAAACCCGGCCAGCGCTTCCGGGCCGATCACCCGGTAGCCGTTCTCCTTTAAATAGCGAACCTGCTGTTCAAAGACGTCCGTGGGCATACACAAAGCTGAATCGCAGGAAGGCGCGAACCGGTGATAGCACAAGATCGGCACTGTCTGGTATCCCTTGTCGGTGATGCCGGCACGGTTTTCTATTGCCAGAGGAATCACCACGAAACGGTCAGGCAGAAAACTTTCTTTTGGATTGGCGTCTTCCACCATCCAGGCCAACCCTGCTTCTCCCAGATATGCTGCAGCGAGCATCTCCGGTGTTTCCCCGACTTTGAGACGATGCAGAATCCGTTCATCCGAACGGTAGGCCTCCGGCCGGGAAAGCGAAGGAATGCCGGTCGGGCCGGCACAGCCCAGCAAGGCGGCCATAGATATCAGCATCAGGTGGAAACCGGCAGATAACCGTTTCGAACGTGAGCCGGCCAGGGACATGGAGATCGCTCCGGTAGCAACTGAGAAAAGCAGCGAGAACCCAAGCCGCGTCGGAAAAGGACTCACGCTTGTTCTATCTGTCAAGAAAATCCTTAACTTATCTACCATAGCAGGTTTTTAATTTCAATAGCCGTCGCCCGTTCACACCCACCGAGAGTGAACCTTCAAAGGGCCGGTGTTGGCCGCACAAGGATGGTGCCGGGCGGTTGTGGCGACCCGAATCGTTGGGTTTCATGTGGTTGATGGATGGACTGCGATAAAAGGAGATGTTCCTTGACAATCCACTGGTATCATAATAATTTTGTTCATAATTGAAGGATTGGTTGACCGTGGCAAGGTTACCCGTTAAAGCTTTCTATCGGGTCAGCATTTCCAGACCCTGAAACACCGTGCAGGAGCTAACCGCGCATTGCCCCCAAGCCCATAGGATCGCTGACGTGAAACCTGAAAACATGCCTGGACGGATTAAAAAAACTCGCTGGTTTATCTGCCTGCTGATCTGGTGGGTGGCGGCCGTCTTCTGTTACCTGTTCATTGTTGCCAAGGAAAACCGCCTGGTGGATCACGTGACGGCCAGGGGAATTGAAACTGTCCTGGCAAACGCCGAACAGGCAGGGCTGCCCCTGCTTGAACAGAACGTTCCGGCGCTGACCCGCCTGACGCAGGATGTCGCCGGGGTGGCAGGCGTGGTTAATGTTTCCATCATCGATCATAAAAATAAGATTATCGCCTTCAGCGACCCTGATCAACTGTTGTCGATGTCGTCACAGGCGGCAAAGCAAAAAGAAGGTGTCAGCTATTGGCCCCATACACTTGATGACGGCGCCCGGGCGGTATGTTTCTCGTCCGATATTATTTATGCCGGCACCAAAATCGGCGAAATTTTTCTGGTCATGGACGCCAGCGATCCTGCCGGTTTGACCACAGCGTTTTTTCTGGCGGCGCTGGTCAGTTTCCTGCTGATTGTTTTTTTCTTACTGGTTCTGGATTTCCACGGGCCGCAGGCGTTGATGTCGGCCATGGGGACGAAAATCAAAGCCTTGACTGCCGGCGAAGGAGAGCCGTCCGATGGTCGTGAAATGATATGTCCGCTATGCGGCAGCCACAAGCCGCTGTCCCGATCATTTATGCTTCAGGCCAACGTGGAGCGTTTCCCGGTCGTTCGATCGACGCAAAAAGAAGATATGACGGCGCAGGTTTTGCATAAAAAAGGAGTCAGTCTTCGTGAAATCTCACGCCGCGACGATCTGGGGTGGTTCCGGCGCCAGATGATTCACCGATGTGCCGATATCATCAAGAAACTGTCCGGTGATTAAGATGCCCTTTGCAATAATTGAATCGGACGGCAAGGAGAATACGCATGTCCGCCAGTGAAAAAGCGTCAACAACGATGATGTGGATCAAGCAGTTGTCCACCACAACCATCAATTCAGTCACCGGAAAGGTTAAGGCGTTTATGTCCGGATCCCCGATCAAGCGGCATGTTGCCGTTGGTGTGGCCGCCTGGATGGTCCTCAATCTGATTGTCTTTTTAATCCTTCAGGGGAAAATCGACAGCGCAGAAAAGACATTTTTCAACAAGGGCGTCGATGTGGCCCTTGGCCTTTCCGATAAGAGTGGTTCGCCTATTCTATCTACTGATATCCTCTCTTTGACCGTAGCCATTCGTGAGGTGATGGCGAACCCGGAAATCCGATATGCCGCCATTCTGGATCATCAGGACACCATACTGGCCCATTCCGATCCGTCCAAAATCAACCTGAAGTTGAAACCCACTGCTGCGGAGACCACAATTGACACCATCAACGGCGTTCAAATCACTTCGGCAAAGGCCGATGGCCAGACACAGGTCATGACCTTTGAAAACGATGTCACCTATTCCGGGGTGAAAATCGGAAGGGTATCCATCGGCTGGGGGGCTCAGAAGCTGGCCGCGTCGGTGAAAGCCTACCACCTGTTCATGATGGTGTCTCTGGTTTTCAGCCTGGCCGCCATTGCCTGCACGCTTTTTCTGCTGGAGCGAACCCTAAAAAAACGTGCGTTGGCAAGGCAGAAAGCCATGGAAGGCATGACCCGGATTGGTCCATACCTCTTAACCCGAAAGATTGCTCAAGGGGGGATGGCTGAGCTTTACCTAGCCGATTATCTTCGGGAAGACGGATTCCGGAAGACGGTCGCCGTTAAAAAAGTATTGCCCCATCTGGCAGACAACCGCGACTTCATCGATATGTTCATCAGGGAAGCCCGGCTGGCGGCGCTGCTGCAGCACCCCAATGTGGTGCAAATTGCCGATTTTGGGAAAATTCAGAACGCCTATTTCATTGCCATGGAATATGTGGATGGGAAGAACCTGGCCGAGATCATGGGGTTCATCAAAAAGGGGTTGCCGGTGGATATGGCGGTGTTTCTGATTCTTCAGATCAGCAGCGGCCTGCATTACTCCCACGCGCGCAGGGATGACAAGACCGGAACTCCGCTGAATATTATCCACAGGGACATCAGTCCCCAGAACATTTTGATCTCCCTGAATGGCGAAGTCAAACTCAGCGACTTCGGCATTTCCAAGGCCACCTCAGAACCGTCGCTAACCCAGGCCGGCGTGATTAAAGGGAAGCTTTCCTATCTGTCCCCTGAACAGGTCATGGGGCAGGCGGTGACCCACCAGATTGACATTTATGCCCTCGGCCTGGTCTTTTATGAAATCCTTTCCGGCAGCCGCCTCTATCGCTTCGCCAATGACATTGAAGCCATCCGCACCATCCCTCAGATGACCATCCCACCGATCATTACCAAAAGGCCGGACATCCCCCAGGGACTTAACGATATCGTTATGAAGTGCCTTGAGAAATCAACCGTCAAACGGTATCAGACCGCCCTGGAGCTGAACAACGACCTGTTGAAATTGAAGAACCACCTGGGAATTACCTACGATGCCTCGGACCTGGCGCTGTTCATGCGGGCCAACTTTGAAAAAGCGGAAGCGGAGCCGGAGCCTGTTGCCTGATTTCAGATGCGCATGCTTGCAAAGGTGTGGGGCTCGCCGGCAGCGGGAACGTCACTGATCTATTCTTAAAAAAACCGATCGGATGCGAAAGGTGGAACTCAGGTGTCACAGAAATCACCGATGATCAATTACCACGGTGCGACGGACGTCGGAAATGTCCGCACCAACAATGAGGATGTATTTTATATCAGTGAAGCGTGCCATTACTGTTTGGTTGCCGATGGCATGGGAGGCGCCGCCGCCGGGGAGGTGGCCAGTCAAATATTTTCCGACACTGCCAAAGCGGTGTTTGCCGGCCACGACGGGGTGTCCGAAGAGAACACCATCGCCCGGGTGCAGACCACCTTCAAGCTGGCCAACGATAAAATTCTCAAGCACGTCGGACGCAATCCCAACGATCAGGGTATGGGGTGCACCGCTGATTTGCTGGCCTTTTCTCAGGGCAGCTTCATTATCGGACACGTGGGTGATTCAAGAACCTACCGGTTGAAAAACAGTACTCTAAAACAACTGACCAAAGACCACTCGCTGGTTCAAGAACAGCTCGATCAGGGACTGATCAGTCCGAATGAAGCCCGGCGGCACGCCATGCGCAACGTGATCCTCAGAGCTGTCGGGGTTAACGATACCGTTGCCCTGGACATTCTGAAAGGGAAGAAAAATCCAGGCGACCTGTTCCTCCTCTGCAGCGACGGACTTACCGATATGGTCGGCGAGTCCGCTGTCTTCTCCGCGCTGTGCGCCGATGGCCCCCTGAGTGAAAAGTCCGCGGCATTGATTCAACTGGCCAAACAGGCCGGCGGCAAAGACAATGTGACCGTTGTATTGTCCGCCGTTGTCTGATGATAATGACATACGGACGTTACGAAATTGTTAAAGAGCTTGGACGCGGTACCATGGGCGTGGTCTACAAGGCACACGACCCGCAGATCGACCGTATGGTGGCCCTGAAGGTGCTTCGACCGGACCGGGTAGTCAGCCAGGACTTGGTTCTCCGCTACGGGCACATCAAGGATCAACGTCGCCCCATAAAGCCAGACGACAAACTAAGGGAGAATATAAATTCCCTTGGACCCAACCATCAGAGCTCCCGAATATGGTAAGTCCGCAGCAATCCGCGCACGTGTAATTTCCCGGTCGGCATACAAGTAACCGCAGGCATTCCAGATCGGTATCAAGGCTGGACGATTTAAACCTTTTTTTCTGCACCGGTTCGAACACGATGGTCGTCGGCAGCTGACTGTGACGGTTCAGGCATCAAAAAATCGTCGGTTCCGCCAATTTTTTGTTTTAACCCCGACCGCGCGTGCATGCCCGGCGATTGCGACAGGGTGGCGAGCCAGCCGATCGAAGATCGCCGTCATGCGTCGCCAGCCCGTGCTGCCGGCAGGCATAACCTGCCACGGGTCGAGCAAAACAAGGGCTTCGGCTAAATAAGACCGTCGATAAAAAAACCGCATCGTGAGCATTTCGCTCATGCTAACGGACGTCATATCCAATCTCAACCGGCGCTGAATGCGCTGTTTAACATTTCTGGCAAAATCCTTGCACCAGTCAGGTATCGAGCCCGATCCATTCGAAACCAAAAACCGATTACTTGCAGGGAGAACCCATGGTTGAGCGGCGAAAGCATAAACGGTATTGCATGCCTCGTGGCACATTTGTTATTATGAGAAATAAATTTGAACCATTGCGAAATTAT
>JAGTUY010000434.1 GCA_018224455.1 Desulfosarcina sp. | reverse complement strand
TCGTTCACAATTGGTGGGGCAACGGGGTTTTGGTGGACGTCGCCTCGGGCAACTGGTGCGAAGGCCTTACCTCTTATAATGTCCGGCAAATAAATGGCAGCCAGGGGTGTCGGACGGTCGGCCGTCTGGTTCAGGACAAACCCTTTTACGACGTTACCCTGGAACTGGCCCTGGACACCGACGAGGGTCCGGTGGGCCGATCGATCCGCCTGTCCGACCGACTGGCGGAATTTGAAATCTTCAGTCCCGCGTGCCCCCGGTCGCTCACCGCCGACCCTGACCATCACCTTTTCAGGCGACTCAGCCCTGAAGAGATGCCCCCCACGGTCAACACCCTGAGAGGCTTAGAATCCGTTGTGGCGGTGATTGCGGATCGCCTGGGTCAGCGCGGCGAGGCCATCGCCTTACATTTCTCCGAAGCCATGGGATTGGGCGACGTCCGCATGGTTCCCGAAGCCGATTTCATTGCTGCGGATACCGAGGCAGTCAATCTGCTGTTGATCGGCCTGCCCGATCTACCGGAGGTGCTCAGGCTGTTCCCACAGGACCTGGCACTGGCACCCAAGGCCTTTAATGCGGGGGGACAGCATTTCGACGGATCGGGGGATGTGCTGTTCGCCGTGATGGGACATCCCGACCGTTACGGGGAGATCGTCGCCCTGCTGCACACGCTCTCCACGGAGGCGGCCGAGCAGGCCGCGCTGAAAATCCCCCATTACGGCCGTTATAGCTATCTGGCCTTCAGCGATGGACAAAACCGGATCAAAGGCACGTGGGCAGTCAATGATTCGCCGGTAATGGTCCGCTGGAACCCGGACCAACCCAATAACCAAGGAGCCCCGCCATGACCATCTTTCGCCGCAGACCGATCATGGGTTTATTGGCATTGTCGATCCTGCTGCTGGCAGCCACCTGCCGCGAACCCAAACAGGCCGCCCCGCTGAACCTGTTTGACCTTCAAACGCGGCAGTCTCTATCCGGGGCGCAGGCCGTGGACGCACTGAAAAGCGCCCGCCTCGTGCTGGTGGGTGAACACCACACCGATCAGAACCACCACGAGGCTCAAGTGCAGGTCATCCGGACGCTGGACGCGCAATCGGTTCCCCTTTCCATCGGGTTGGAGATGTTTCGCAAGGATAGCCAGGCTGCACTGGATCGATGGGTGGCCGGCGAGTTGGATGAAGCAGCTTTCGAAAAGATCTATCTGGACAACTGGATTTCATCCGTTTTTGTGAAGCCCAGCTGGTCTGGGACACGGCCATGGCCGTCAACAGCCTCAACCACCTGGAGCAGCACCCTGAACGGATAATGGTGCTGCTGGCCGGATCGGGCCATGCGCGCAAGATGGGAATTCCCTACCAGGTCGGGAGCCGATTGCCGATTCCGACCACCGTGCTGCTGACCCATACCGCGGACATCTTCGAACCCGCTACACTGACCAGTGCCGATGCGGATTTCATCATCATGCGCTAAAAAATAGGAACGACTGAACGTCAGGCCAGCCTGCGGGAGCCGGCCATGTTTTGCATTTGGAATTTCTTATGAAACTTGAGCACTTTTTTGATGTAGTGCTGTGTGGCCTTGAACGGGGGAATCCCCTCATAGTTTCGAACGTGGCGTGATCCGGCATTGTAAGCTGCCAGGGCTAGTTGCACATCACCATCGAACCGGTCGAGCAGTGACCTGAAATAGCGGACACCGCCGTCAATATTCTCCTCCGGATCATAGATATCCTCGACGCCCAGGGATTTGGCGGTGGACGGCATGAGTTGCATCAATCCCCGGGCCCCTTTTTTCGATTTGGCCTTTGGATTGTATCCGGATTCCGCAAGAATAATAGCCCGGATCAGATGCGGGTCCACTTCATATCGCCCGGCCACCTGAATGATAATACCATGAAATGGAATGGATTCGTTGGGTAAGCCGCCGGCCGGTGCCGGCGGCATTTCCATGCGCGTATCGACCCGGGACGGATCCGCCTCGATCTCCGGGAAAGCCAGACACACGTCAAATACCGGCGCCGCCCAGGCCCCGTCAAAGGAAGGCATAACCGGAACCGCTTCAACAACCGGCGTATCGGACTCGGCTCGCGATGCCAGTTCAAGCGGCACCGGAGGCTGCGGCATGGCCAGTACCGGGGCGGCATACGCTTCAATCTCAGATTGTTTGGTCAACGTGCAGGCAGCGGTCAGGAAAAAGCTGCAGACGGCGACAGTGACGAAAAAAACGACAACATCTTTCCATAGGGAAGGCATATGGGGGTGTTGATTATCTGGATTCATGACAATTCACATGGGTAAGGGTTGACCGACAAGCTGCAACGCTTTGCGTCTAATTTACGACTTGTCTAGCAAATAGAATGCCGAAGCGTCTATGAAGGAACAAATCTATATTTAATTCAAATTAGTTAGATCGTAACCGGTTCAGGTCTTGGGCTTGCCGATATGAAAACCGTTCATCACAAACTATGGCATTTTTACCACATTGCGAAAAAGATTTCCGGTTGATTTTCAGTTCGCCGGCTATCGCGGTTCAAGCGCTTGCCCGAACCTTCGATTGTATGACCGCAAGGCTAAATACCCAGGTAGGCCTTTTTCACGTCTTCATTGGTCAGCAGTCTGTCAGCAGCATCGGAAAGGGTAATTCGGCCGTTCTCCATGACGTATCCCCGGTGGGCGACCTTCAGGGCTAGGTTGGCGTTTTGTTCCACGAGAAAAATGGTGGTGTTGTTTTCACTGTTAATTTTTTTAATGATTTCAAATATCTGTTTGACGATCAGCGGGGCCAGCCCCAGGGAGGGTTCATCCAGCAAAAGCAGTCGGGGCCGTGCCATCAATGCCCGGGAGATGGCCAGCATCTGCTGCTCGCCCCCGCTCAAAGTGCCGCCGGCCTGGTTGCGCCGTTCAGCCAGGATGGGAAACAGGCCGAACACATAGTCCAGGTCCGCGTTCACGCCATCTTTGTCATTCCTCAGAAACGCCCCCATGTCCAGATTTTCCAGCACGGTCAGATAGGGGAAGATTCGCCGGCCTTCCGGCACCTGGCTGATGCCCATCGAGACGATCTTGTCGGGGTTCACCCGGGCGATGGATTCGCCCATAAAGCGGACGTCACCGGTGCGCGGGGGCACGATTCCGGAGATGGACATCAAGGTCGTGGTCTTGCCGGCGCCATTGGCGCCGATCAGGGTAATGATCTCCCCCTCTTTCACTTCCAGGCTGACCCCTTTCAAGGCCCGGATATTACCGTAATAAGAATTAATGTCAACCAGGCTAAGCATCAATTTCTTCTCCGAGGTAGGCCTTGATGACGGCCGGATTTTTACGAATCTCCTCAGGGGTGCCCTGGGCGATCTTCTTGCCGTAGTCCATGACGAAAATACGGTCCGACAGACTCATGACCAGTTTCATGTCATGCTCGATAAGCAGGATCGAAATCCCTTCGTTTTCGCGGATTCTGATGATCAACTCATCCAGTTCTTGCGTCTCGTGGGGATTCATGCCGGCGGCCGGTTCATCCAGCAGCAGCATGAATGGATCCGTGGCCATGGCCCGGGCAATTTCCAGGCGCCGTTGGGCACCGTAGGGCAGGTTTTTGGCGAAATCATTGACGTACTTTTCAAGACCGATTTTTTTCAGGATCGTATAGCTTTTTTGAACCACCGACGCCTCTTCCCGGCGGGTGGAGGCGCCTCTGAGCACCGCCCCTAAAATGCCGGCCTTCATGCGGCAGTGACAGCCGATCATGACGTTTTCCAGCACGGTCATGTTATGAAAGAGGCGGATATTCTGAAAGGTCCGGGCCAGTCCCTTTTCGGTAACTTTATTGGGCTTGATCCCGTTGATCCGCTGGGTTCGTCCATTTTTCGGCGCAGAGATCAGGACATCGCCTTCACTGGGGTCATAGATTCCGGTGATGCAGTTGAAAAACGTGGTCTTGCCCGCTCCGTTGGGGCCGATCAGGGCCACGATCTCGCCCTGGTGTACATCCAGATCGACCTTGTCCAGGGCCCGGAGTCCGCCAAAATTCATGGTCAGCTGTTTTACGTCGAGTATCGGTTCCATATTCATATCTGTTCGGGCAATGACCTTTTTCCCGGCCATTAGTGATCTGTCTCTTTGTATTGGTATGTTCGCCGAACCGTTTCCACGATGCCGCCGGGCCGGAACACCATCATCATCACCAGCACCATTCCAAATACCAGCATGCGGTATTCGGATAAAAAGCGCAGGTATTCGGGCAGCAGAATCAGGATAAAGGCACCAACGACAACCCCCACGATCGATCCCATGCCGCCCAGCACAACGACGCACAGCACATTGATGGACTCCCAAATGGTGAAGCTGGCCGGGTTGATAAAGGTGGTTTTAGCAGCAAACACCACTCCGGCGAAACCGGCCCAGGTGGCGCCCAATGCAAAGGCCATCAGTTTGGTTTTGCGTTTGTCGATGCCCATGGACTGGCAGGCCACCTCATCTTCCCGCAGGGCGATCCAGGCCCTGCCGATCCTTGAATTCTGCAGCCGGTTGACCACTAAGATGGTGAATAGGGTCATGGCGATCATCAGGAAATAGATGTAGATGGTCGACTGTTCAATATCCAGGTCTATGCCAAACGATCCCGGGCGGGGAATATTGGCGATGCCGCTGGGCCCGAAAGAAAATTCGTTCCAGTTCTCCAAAATCAACCGGATAATCTCACCGAAACCCAGGGTGACGATGGCCAGGTAGTCCCCCCGCAGCCGCAGCACGGGAAAACCGAGGAGAATACCGAACATGGCTGCCAATCCACCACCGATACCCAGTGCGGTCCAGAACCCCAGCCCGAAATGGTAGTTGAGCAGGGCGTAGGAATAGGCCCCCACCGCATAAAAGGCCACGTAGCCCAGATCCAGCAGGCCGGCGAGGCCAACCACAATATTCAGGCCCAACCCCAGC
>JAGTUY010000433.1 GCA_018224455.1 Desulfosarcina sp. | reverse complement strand
TGTTGCCGCTGACCGGGCATCGTTCAGCGCACAGGTAGAGCACCAAGGGGGAGACGAATTCGGGTTTGGACCGGGCAACCAATTCCGGCGGCATCACGTCTTCGGTCAGCCGTGAAGCGGCGATGGGAGCCACCGTGTTGACCTTGATGCCGTATTTTTCTCCCTCCAGCTTCAAGGTGTTCATCAATCCCACCAGGCCCATTTTGGCTGCCGCGTAGTTGGCTTGGCCGAAGTTGCCGTAGAGTCCGGCTGCCGAGGTGGTCATGATAACGCGCCCGTAGCCTTTTTCCTTCATGACGGCAAATGCGGGCCGCGTGACGTTGTAGGCCCCCTTCAGATGGACGTCCAGCACGGCGTGCCAGGCCTCCGACGCCATTTTCGCGAAACTCTTGTCCCGCAGAATGCCGGCGTTGTTGATCAGGATATCCACGGTGCCAAAGGCGTCGAGGGCGGATTGGACGATGTTGGCGCCCCCGTCGGCAGTGGCCACGTTGTCATAGTTGGCCACAGCCTCGCCGCCGGCAGCCCGGATCTCTTCAACGACGCGATCCGCCGGTGAAGATGAACCGCCGCCGGTCCCGTCCCGGCTTCCGCCCAGATCGTTGACCACGACCCTGGCGCCCCGCCGGGCCAGTTCCAGGGCATAGACCCGGCCCAGGCCCGCGCCCGCGCCGGTCACCACCGCCACCCGGTCGTCAAAGCGGATTTCATCTTTGGGAATGTCGCCGTACTCGAATTCACCATTGTCGATGACGGTCTGGCCGTCCTCGGCATTGACGGTGCGCCAGAGTGCCTTGCCGTCAGCTGTTTTCCACATCAGGGTCTTGATGGGAACGCCCGGATAGAGGGTTTTTGAAAACCGGCAGGCCAGCCGGCGAACCCGCTCGGGACGGCCCGGCACCAGGGAGGCGATCAGGGCCCGGCAGGCAAATCCGTGGGTGCACAGCCCGTGCATGATGGGCATGTCGAATCCGGACGTCCTGGCGAATTCCGGATCCACGTGAAGGGGGAAGATGTCTCCGGAGAGCCGGTAGAGCAGCGGCTGATCGGGGGAGGGCGATGCCTCGGCCACGAAATCCGGATCGCGGTCGGGAAACTCCACGGGGGGCTGTTGGCAGTCCTTCCCGCCGAACCCGCCATCCAGGCGCGCGAAAATGGTGATGGTGCTGGTGAAAAGTTTCTGCCCATTGGCGAGAACCGTGTCACTTTGGGCCACGATCAGCGCGCCCTTGTCCGCACCCTTGTCGTAGTGGTCCACGATTTTGCCTGTGGTGATCAGGGTCCCTTCGGTGGGGATCGGGTTGTGGAAGATCAATTCCTGCTCCCCGTGAAGGACCCCCGCCAGGTTTATGCCGGAAGCGGTGGCCGCTTGGAAGAAAAAATCGAAGATCATGGCAATGGCGAAACTGGGGATGACTTTCAGGTCCTTTTCATAGCAGTAGTCCAGTTCGGAAAACCCCGCACCGACCCCCAGCGCGTAGAGGACCGCATCCTTCCAGGTGTAGTCCCGCCTCATTGGGCCGATGGGTTTACCGATGGCATCCATGTTCAGCGCCATGGGGTTCCTCCTTGCCTTCTAGGTGAGTGTAACAATCACTGGCGGCCAGCGACTGAACTTTCCGAGGCCCTTAATAGCCTGTCGGGCAATTGGCGTCGTCGCTCATTTTTCTTACCGGTTTCTGGTCCTGGCTTTGTTGGAGTCCGGGTTTTTTCTGGCTTTTTCGAGGGGGGAGGCATGGGACGATCAGGCTCCCGGGTACTTGGAAGCATCCAAAAATAGGTCCCCAGCTAATGTTTCCATCATTCGACGGATTATTAAGCAAGGCTTCATGAAATGTCAACGACGTATTCCCATGAAAAATGAAACTAGACGGTGAAGTGCTTTACTTTTCTGCCAAGGGACTTATAATGCAGCCAAATTAAATCGATGAAGGAGAGATAGATGATCGACCAAATCGACCTCCCCAAGGATCTGATGGGTTCTTTCAAACGTGTTTCGCGACGGATTCCTGTGGATTTGAGAAAAGATGAAACGCTGATTAAAACGGTGGTGGACTACCTTCAACTGGGTGGAGAGAAACTCGCCCGCCAGGCGGTTGAAGCCGCCAAACAGACCTATGAACTGGAAGTGGCGCAAAGAAGAAAAAAGGCCCGGGAAGAGGCGCTTCTTCGCGCTGCCGAGTTACGGCTGGCCGCAACCGATGAAGCCTCCGGTAAAAAAACGGATGACTTCGATGACGATGACGACGACGATGACGACAACAGAAATATAAAAGCGTTTTGACCCGCCAGACTGTCAGCCATCGTCGGCCGTCGCGCCACCCGCCACGTTTATGATTGTAAAACCACAACCTCTGTTCCGTTAGGATTTTTGCCTGAGGCGCATCGGCTTGACCTTCAGCCGCAGCCTTCAACCCATGGGGCATCATTTTTTCAGGTCGCCGATGGTCACCGTATTTGATTCCCTCAGCCAGGAACAGGCAAATGCCTTCAGCCTGGTCCTGAATTCGTCAGGAATTGGCAATCGGGTGACCCGGTCAAACGATGGGTTCCGCATTGATGTACCGAAACCCTATGCCGAAGCCGCCCGGGACGTCATTTATCGTTATCAGACTGAAAACCCGAACGCCGAAGCGGATCATTCGGTCTCCCAAAGCCACCCGGCACACAAAAACCTTTCCGGCATCGCTGTAGCGCTTCTGCTGCTTTCCATCCACCTGGCCGTCTCGGCCAGTTCCGCGCCTGACGATTATATTGCCGTTTTTGGTGCCCATGCCAACCGCATTTTGAAGGGCGAGATTTACCGGTGTACCACTGCGCTCCTGTTGCATGCCGATGCCGCGCATATTGCCGGAAACATGGCTGGGATGGTGATTTTCGGAGGTGCCGTATGTGTGGTTACCGGCTCTGGCGCCGGGTGGCTGATGATATTGGCCAGCGGTATTTTCGGCAATCTGATGAACGCGTTGGCTTATGAAACCGGGCACCTGTCCGTGGGTGCATCGACAGCTGTTTTCGGTGCAGTGGGCATCCTGTGTGCGTTTCAGGCGGTGAACACCGCACGAACGGGTAGGGGTTGGAAACGAACGGCCCTGGTCTTTGCGAGCGGTCTGGCACTGCTGGCGTTCCTGGGGACCAGTGCCCGAAGCGACGTGGGGGCTCACCTGTTCGGGTTTTTATGCGGTGTGCTGATGGGGGGCGCCTATCGGTTGTGGATGGGGCAACCGCTCGGAATGAAAGGGCAGGTGCTTTGCATCATTGCGAGCGCTTCTACCCTACTATTGTCCTGGATTCGGGGGGTGATCGACTAACATCCAACCAGAAATAGCATCTTGGGAGCCCGTATCTGCGTTCTCGGTCTATTTCGGGGCTATAGCGGGTAAGGGGTCAGGCTTTCAACGCCTGATTCGGTGACCATCAGCGTCTGTTCAAACTGGGCCGAAAGGGATCCGTCCTTGGTAATCGCCGTCCACCCGTCTTCAAGCACAACCAGTTCCTTTTTGCCCAGGTTAATCATCGGTTCGATGGTGAACACCATGCCTGGCACCAGCCGTACGCCTGAACCAGGTTTGCCGTAATGGGGGATCTGGGGGGCTTCGTGAAAATCGACGCCCACGCCATGGCCGACAAACTCGCGGACCACCGAGCATCCCTGCCCCTCTGCGTAGGACTGGATCGCATGTCCGATGTCGCCGACGGTGTTGCCCGGCCTTACCACGGCCATGCCTTCAGCCAGGCACTGCTGGGAGACATTGACGATCTTTTGGGCATCTGCACCGGGGGTGCCCACGAAAAAAGTCTTGCTGGCGTCGGCGTAATAGCTGTTCAAAATGGATGTGACATCCACATTGACGATATCGCCATCCTTGAATGGTCGATCTCCGGGAATCCCATGGCAGATCACTTCGTTGATGCTGATACACACACTCTTGGGGAAGCCCCGATAATTCAACGGTGCGGGAACCGCGCCGTGCCGGACGGTAAAATCGTGAACCATCGCATTGATTTCATCGGTGGTTACGCCCGGCCGGATGTGGGGCGCCACCAGATCCAGGGTTTCGATAACCAATTGGCCGGCCCGCCGTATACCTTCGATCTGTTCAGGCGTTTTGATTCGGATCCGGTGCCTTTTTGCGTATTGCAGATCCGATTGCCGCGTCGATGAGGACTTGTTGAGACAGCAATGCTTGTATTTTTGCCCGCTGCCACAGGGGCAAGGAGCGTTGCGGCTGATTTTTCCGGTGTCACTTCTATTCTTCACGACTGGGTGCCTCTTATTTTCCGCCGCCGGCGGGATTCATGGATTGGCGCCATTTCGAATGAATATGTATCGGAATCGATCCGTGGCTGTCAAACCATAATGTCGATAAAAAAAGGCGGCCGATTTGGCCGCCTTTTTCAATGAAGAGGAGCGGAGAGGAGTCAAGCGCACCCGTTTCTTTGCGCTTGATTATCATATCGGTCGTGGTGATAAATACTTGAGGTTTTTTTGGGTCGGCTGCGTTTGCCTGTTTGAGAACCGGTGAAGCTTGTGGTATGTACCGTCAATGCGCTGATTTGCCCGACTGCCTGTGACTGGAGCCCGGGCTAACCGAAGCAATAAACCCTTACGGCCAAACTGTAGAGCCATGCAGTCGTTTATCGCCGTAAAACCAGTTTGCCCGTGACAGGAGGCGGATGATGGCCAAGTCGGACAGTGAATGGGATCAACGCGTTTTGTGCAGTGATGGTAACTGCATCGGCATTATTGGTGCGGACGGCCGTTGCCGGGAGTGCGGCACGCCTTATGACGGCGACGTGCCTTCGCCTGCTGTTGAGACCCATACGGATGAAGATGGTGTGGACGACGCACCTGCGGAGCAGCAGATGACCGTGGAAGACGCGCCTGCCGACGATTATCCGGCCGCCGGTCCGGACGGGTCCGAGGACGCCTGGGAGAATCGAACCCTGTGTGTTGATGAAAGCTGCATCGGCGTGATCGGTCCCGACGGCCGCTGCAAAGAATGCGGACAACCCAAGTGAAATTACTCCCAGCGGTTTCCCCCCTGATGCTTCAGATCGATATATTGGACCGTTCCCCGCTCGCTGATAAATGACGTGAGCAGCCAACTAACGGCACTGATGAAAAGTGAGCCCAGCAGGGCAGAGCCAAATCCATCCACATCGAAACCGCGGATGACGCCGGATGCCATCATCAGCAGCATGGCATTGATGACAAAGGTAAACAGTCCCAGCGTAAGAATGTTCAGGGGGAGGGTCAGCAGCAACAGGATGGGGCGAAAGAAGGCATTTAGAACCCCCAGTACAGCGGCGGCCAGGACGGCTGAAGGAAATCCGGACACACGGATGCCATCAATCATATATGCTGCCGTGAAGATGGCGAATGCCAAAAAGAGCCACCTGATGACGATGCCTTTCATGGCATTGCTTTCACTAAGGGGATCAGCATGTCGAAAACAACGGCCATCAGTTGATCTTGTCGCGTAATTTTCCTGAACATTTAAAGGTGACCACCCGTCGCTCGTCCAGCATCATTTCATCACCTGTGGCCGGATTTCTGCCCTTGCGCTGCTTTTTTTCCTTTACGCAGAATTTTCCGAAGCCGCTGACCAGAACGTTTTCTCCGGAAGACAGGGATGCTTTGATGATCTCGAGAAGGGTTTCAACGGTGTCGGTCGCTTTGATTTTGGTGAGTCCGGTTTGATTTTGAATGTTTTCTACAATTTGAGCTTTTGTCAGGCTCATGCTGGTTGCTCCCCTCTAATTTTTTGTTGCCCATTCCCGGTTCGAGTCGATTGATGCTGCATCCGGCAGCGGCTGTTGATCGCTAACCATCTAAATTGTAAATGATAATCCCTCTTATCAAAGTTAACTTGATGTCAGGAGTTCGCCCGTTTGTCAAGAAAATATAGAAAATTAAGTAGTTGTAGCTGAATGGACCCATGATGCAATTCTGTGGAAAATAACTTAACTATATGAGAAAATTATGAATAAGTTATAATGGATGAAAAAATAGGGTAAGGCAATGTAACCATTGAGCCGCTTGATCGTTAAATAGAAGTGGAATCTTACGACACGTTTTACACGCAAAACAGAGGCCGGGTGTTCGCCTACTTGCTCCGCCTGACCGGGAATTACCATCTTTCCAGTGATCTTACCCAGGAAAGCTTCACCCGATATCTTTCCCGATATGGCCGCAGCGGCAACAATGGTGCACTGCTGTACACCATTGCCAGAAATGCCGCCCTGGATGCCATGCGCCAACGCCGGGAGGAACCCTTGCAGGGCGATGACGAGGTGTCTCT
>JAGTUY010000432.1 GCA_018224455.1 Desulfosarcina sp. | reverse complement strand
CCCTTTTATTTCCTCCGCGCCGGATCGTTTGTCTCCGTACCGGCCCTGGTCGAGGGTCCCACCATTTTCCTGCTGTTGCTGGCGGCCAAGATGGCCACCAAGATGGCCGCGGTCTATCCGGTCACCAAATTCTATAAAAGCCCGGGCAAGGAGGGCATGTATACCACATTGCTGATGTCCACGGGGCTGACCTTCGGCAGCATTTCGGCCCTGTTCGGGCTTTCGCACAACATCATCGACACGGCGCAGTATTCATTTCTGATCGCCACGGTCGTCGGCAGCGCCGTCATCCCCACGCTCATCGCCAACGCATTTTTCCTGCCGCGGCACCTGCTTAAGGGGAGCGCACAGGAATCCACGGCATTGCACCCCGGCGACGGCCTCAGCCTTCCCTACAAAAAAGGAGAACATTTCCATGATCGCTAACATCCTGGTTGCCTATGACGGTTCGTGCCAGGCCAAAAAGGCCTTCGCATTCGGCCTGGAGATGGCACTCAAATATTCGGCCGCCTTGAGCGTGCTCTCCATCGCCCGTCCCCCGGAGCCGCCGGTCAACGTCGAAGTGCAGGCCGCCCTGGAACAGGCCACCGAATACTTCGAATCCCATCATGCCGCGCTCAAGGACCAAGCCGCTGCAAAGGGGGTGGCATGTCGTTGCGAGGTGCGCGTCGGGCATCCTGCGGAACAAATCGTCCACATGGCCGACGAAAAGAAAATGGACGCGATCGTGATGGGCCACCGCGGTGAAAGCCTGCTTCAAAAATGGCTGCTCGGTTCGGTGGCCAAGCGTGTGCTCAGCTATGCCCACTGCACGGTGATCGTGGTACGCTGTTGACAATCCGATTGAGAAAGAGTTGAACCGCAACGGTCATCGCGTTACACTACAAATACGCCATGGGGTCGTGACCGTCGGAACCAGCCCCATGAGAGGCGCATGAACCATCGACGGTTGCTCGCCGTACCGGCGCATATCACCCTGGTGGAGATCAAGGAGAGACGGGAATAAAATGGAGGATTGGATACAAATCACCGCTCAAATCAAAGGCTGGCTCTGGGCGCTGCTGAATCAACTATCGTTGTTGGCTGCAAAGTCTCAGCCGGTCGCGAAAAAAATGGCGTTGGTCATGCTGGGTGGCAGCCTGGGCGCGGCGAGCCGTTACGGGATCAGTCTCTTGGCCGCAAGGCTGTGGGGCGCCCGTTTTCCCTGGGGCACATTGACCGTCAACCTTACCGGCTGCTTCCTGATCGGGTTGCTGTTCGCCCTGTCCGAGCGGGTGAGGATCCTGACCCCGGACGTGCGCCTGCTGCTGATCACCGGTTATTTGGGCGCGTTGACGACATTTTCCACCTTTTCCCTGGAAACCGTCAATGCCGGACGCGCCGGATTGACGCTTGAACCCATCGCCAATATCCTGGTCAACAATATCGGCAGCCTGGCGCTGACGGTCATCGGGCTGCGGCTCGGCGGCCTTAAATAGGAGGCGTGATGTTGGATTACAAAGCGATCGAAATTTTTACCAGCGAAGCGGCGCGTTACCGCAAAAAGCCGGTAGCCGATGCGGTCATGCAGTACATCAAGGATTTGAAGATCGCCGCGCGTTGCATCGTCACCCGGGGTGTGGCCGGTTGCTACGAAAGCGGTGAGGTGGCGACCGGCCGGATCGTCGTTCTTTCTTTAAATATGCCGATCCGGATCTACATCGTCCTTCCGGGCGCGGAAACCGAACGGGTGCTCGATGGCCTGAACGGAATTGTCTCGGACGGCATCGTGGCCCTGCACGATCTGAACGTGCTCAGTCATCGGACGCGCAACGCTTTTTTTCCCCGGCAACTGATGGTCCGCGATGTCATGACGCGCGACCCTGTAAAAGTTGCGGCCGACACGCCGCTGAGCGATGCGGCCCGGCCGCTGCTCTCCTCGATATTCACGGGGTTGCCCGTGGTCGATGACCAAAACCGGCCCATCGGCGTGATCACCCAGGGCGATTTGATCAGGAAAGGCGGGCTGCCCCTGCGGTTGGGGCTGCTGGCGGAGTCCGACCGGGACCGCCTGGAATTCGTCTTGAATCAGCTGGCTTCCCGGGATGCAGCCGAGGTCATGGCTAAGCCGGCGGTCATGATCGCCGCAGATCGGCCGTTGGCCGAGGCCGTTGAACTGATGCTGACCAAGGGTATCAAGCGCCTGCCGGTGGTGGATGGAACCGGAGGCCTGATCGGCATGCTCTCGCGGCTGGATGTCTTCCGCACGGTCATGCGCGAGGCGCCCGACTGGAAGGCATTTCAGGCGCAGAAGATCGAAGTGGAACACTTGAAACAGGTCGGCGATATCCTCCGCCGCGATGTGCGCACGGTCTTGCCGGAGACCCCCCTCAACGAGGTGATCCGATTCATCGACGACAACGATATTCAGCGGGTGGCCGTGGTCGATGCCGAAGGCATGCTGCTGGGGTTGATCTCGGATCGTGATTTGCTGCGCTACTTCAAGCCGCAGCAAGAGGGTATCTGGCATCTTCTGGCCAAGGTCAAACATCCCTTCAAGCAGGAGGCTTGCCGGCTGGGAGACCTGCAACAGTGCCTCGCCGAAACCACCGCAGCCATGGTCATGACCACTGAACTGGTCACCGCGCGTGAGGAAATGCTGATCGAAGCGGCCATCGTCCTGATGATCGACAAGGGGCTCAAACGCTTGCCAGTGGTAGACAACGACGGTCGCTTCAAGGGCATGATCAGCCGGGATTCCCTGCTACGCACCGGCTTTGGCAAGCCCGCTTGAGAGAAAGCGCACCCATGCTGCTATTTGAACAGGAGACTTTTCATTCCCGGATCGTGCTGCCCGGCGGCCAAACGGCCGAGCGCCCCATCGAGATCCGCACCAACCCGATTACGGGCCGCACCTGCAGAATCACCTACAGTCGCGGGGAAGAACGCGAGCCCGGCGCGGAGACCCTGCCCGCACCGCCGCCATTCGCCGAAAACCGGGATGCCTGCCCTTTCTGCCGGACGCGGCTGGCCACGCACACGCCACGGCTCGCACCGGAATTGTGCCCACAGGGTCGGATCACGAGGGGGGCCTCCACACTTTTCCCCAACCTGTACCCCTACGGCCGGTATTCGGCGGTCAGCCTGTTCGACGACCGGCATTTCGTTCCCATCGGCACGGCCGGCCTGCAGTCCTATGCAGACAGCTTCCTGAACTGCCGGGACTATCTGCTGCGGGTCCTGGAATACGATCCGACGGCCGTGCACCTGGCCATCACCCAGAACCACCTGCCCTCGGCCGGCGGCTCGCTGCTGCATCCCCATCTGCAGGTGCAGGCCGACCGTGCGCCGGCCAACCACCAGCGCTTTTTGCAGGCCCGCGCCACCCTCCACCGGCGCAAATCCGGCACACGCCTGTTCAGCGATTACCTGGCCCTGGAGCAGGAGGGAGGCGCGCGCTGGATCGGCGCCACCGGCCCCTGGCATTGGCTGACCGCATTCGCGCCGGAAGGCTTTTATGAAATCTGGGGAATTTTGCCCGGCGTCACTTCGCTGCGGGATATGCGGGAGGATCACTGGCCAGCCCTGGCCCAGGGGGTGTTAAACACCCAGAAACTCTACCGCAGCCTCGGCCGCAACGGCTACAATCTCGGGCTGGTCCTTTTGGAAGACGGTTCGGACGACCTGGAGCTTCGCGTGGTGCTCACGGTACGCAGCAATTATGCCGCCTGGGTACGCAGCGATTTTACCGGTTTCGAAGTGATGCTGGGCGACATGGCGACGTTTACGGCGCCGGAGTCGACGGCCAGGAGCGCGCGGGAATTCTGGACCTAAGGTTTCGTATGATCCGTTGCCGGCGTTGAACGGTCAAAAATGGTAGCGGGGAACATCATTGGCGACGACGACGCCCACCACCTGGGTGGGCCGCGTATTGATCATCGCATCGGATTGGCCGGTGATCACCGCAGACCGCTTCAGCGCGTGGAAAAAAGAGCGTCGTGCTGGTTCGTCGCCGGATCTTCAGGTTGTCTGCCGGACCCACAGTTCCCGCTGGGGGAAAGGAATGGTGACGGACTCTTGATCGAACAGTTTGTAGATGGCCATATACCGTTCATGG
>JAGTUY010000431.1 GCA_018224455.1 Desulfosarcina sp. | reverse complement strand
CCGTGCAAGGCCGGAACGCTGGCCAGAATGCGGTCGCCGCTGCCGATCTCGTAACGGTTAATCAGATAGTTCACCTCACCCAGCAGGTTGCGCGGCGTCTTTGACCACAGGCGCGGGGTGCCGGTGGACCCGCCGGTGAGCAGAACCACCCACGGCCGGTCGGCATTGGGCGCTTCGTCAAGCGCCAAGGCCTCCGCTTCGTCTGGCAAGTGTTGTGTTTCGATGACCGCAATCGTTGTCGGCAAGGGCGCTGGGGGACGTGCGATGATGCGGGTGAAGCCGGTCTGGCGCTGAAGTTCGGCAATCGTATCTTCCGAGAAGTCATCAGGAATCAGCAACCTCGGACCGTTGGCGAGTGTCGCCAGCATGGCCGCGGTCAATACCGATCGATCATCCGTACCCATGCACACCGGGGTTTTGTCCTCCCCGTCGCTGGTCAGCGCCGCCCGAATCCGTCTGGCCATTCGGTAGAGCCCATCGTAATTGATGCCGGGCATGGTAAATGCCTGACCGGGTCGGTCCGGTCCCGACAAGAGCTGCTGCATTCGCATCACCACCGGATCGGTCTTTTTTTTTGCGTCGGTCATTGAATGAGAAGTCCTTTTAATCAGTTACTGTTATTACAGGCCTTCGGTGGGGTCAAGGTGATTAACCGGCTGTCCACTTGACACCGTCCGATTATTACACTACCTAACGGTTTCTCGTTTATGCGGATTGTCGAGATCTGATCGAATCGCATCAACCTGCGGAGATCCATTGATGCCCGGCCGAGCCCGTCCGCCGACCACGGTTGAACGGGGTTGCATCGCATCCAAATCCTTTTGCCCGATCACCGGTCGTGCCCCGGGATCGGCAGCCGCAGACTGGCGAAGCTGCCGGGCCGCACCCGAATGGTCCGCCCATGACCGATAGGACAAATTCGCAGTCGCCGGATAAACCACCGGCACTCCTGGGTCTGCTGGGCGGCCTCGCCGTCTTTGTCTCAGCTTTCTGTTTCTATTTCTCCACCGTCGTGATTCGTTGGTCCCGCGAGTGGGTGGCCATCGATTCCGCCTATTTCGCTTTTTTCCGATTCTTGCTGGGATTTGCAGTGGTCTGCGTGATCATGGGTGTGCGCCGGCAGAAACCGGCCCCCAGGCGCCGCCATCTTCTCGTCGGCCGCACGCTGGGAAACTGCATTGCCGTGTATTGTTTTTACCAGGCGGTGCGCTACACATCGGTGGCCGAGGCCAATATTTTAAACATGACCTATCCCATCTTCGTGGCCATCCTGTCCTGGGTCCTGCTGCGCCGTCAACGGGATCCGGTTGCCGTGGCCATGGTGGTGGTGGCCATTGCCGGGGTATGGCTGATTTTACAGCCCGGCCGCATGGGCATGGGCCTCCACAGTCTTTGGGGATTGGGTTCGGGGATCAGTGCGGCCGTTGCCATTTTTTATCTGAATCTCAGCCGGCAACACCACGATGCCAACACCGTTCTGTTTTACATGTTCGGCCTGGGATCGGTGTTGATGTTCCTCTTTTTCCGGCAGCATTTCTTCTGGCCGAATGGCCGTGAGCTGTATTATCTGACGCTTTGCGGCGGGGCTGGCATCGCCGGTCAATTTCTGATCACCCTGGGGTTTCGCTATGTCACGGCCGTGGAGGGCGGCGTCATCTCCTCGACACGGATATTGTTGGCCGGCATCCTGGGGCCCTGGTTGGTCGCGGATCCCTTGTTGGGAACGGCTGGATGGGTAGGTGCCCTGCTGATCTTCGGGGCCAACGTGGTGCTTGCTGTTCGCAAGGGCCGCTGACGCGAACGGCTTTCATACCGGTGCATCGCCGGTGGATACCAATGACCCCCCAAGCGGCGAACCGATCGGATTTATCTGGTCCTGGCCACGTGCCAAATCGATCCGTCCGGTTTCCGGCGGTCAGGCAGATGCGGGATCCGAATGCACGATTCCAGAGAATGATCCGGTTGATGATGCGGCACCGGTTATTTCTGACCGCCCCAGCGTTCACGGATGTTGCGGTGGTGGCAGGCCACGATGAACAAAGCGGTCACCGCGGCGCCGACGCCGGCCCGCCAATCGGTGTCCAAGGTGATCGCCGTTCCGGCGGCCAGTACAACCACCATGGCAAAAGATGACAAAAACGGCGTTCGCCAGGCCAGGTGTGCCGTCACCCAGGCCAGGATGCCGGCACCGGCCCACACCGGTGCGACGGCCAGGGTGAAACCCAGGTAGTTGGCCACCCCCTTGCCTCCTTTGAAGCCGTGAAAGCAGGGAAAGCGATTGCCCAGGATCAGCCCGAGTCCCACCCAGGGCACCTGCCAGAAGGGCAACAGCGACTGGGCCATTAGGGCCACACTGATCGCCCGGCCTACGTCCAGCAGCAGGACCGCCGCAGCCCAGCCGATGCCTGCCTGGCGTAGGACATTGGTGGCACCGGGGTTTCCGCTGCCGTGACGACGCGGGTCGTCGCGCCCGGTGAATCGAAATGCCAGGATGGAAAAATTTACCGATCCGGCCACATAGGCAGCGGCAATCATGAAGATGAACGTCAGCAGATGTGCGGCGGGCATGGTCATTGTTTAGCCATGAACGGAAAAAGGTTGACCGACATGATGGTTCGGACTGAAGTGGCCATCTGATCACGGTCGATCCCACCGCGGAGCGGGTCGCATCCGGACCATCCACGGTTCAATTGGGGTTGTTTACGGTTTCGTTTCGGTCCTTTTCATGTCGATACGATATCGGCAGCTGCGGATACGCGGGTTTCGGCTGAAGAGCAATAGTCTTGAAATGGTATGATTGTCAATCCTCACCATGATCGTTGGCGGCAACCGACGACCCCTCCGGCGGCAGGCGGCCGACCGGCCAATCTGCCACAAATCCTTGACAATTGATTGCCGAACGGGTCTATTAGGACCCCTCTTTATTGCTTTTATTCCAACACGATGGGAGGAGCGATGGGGCTCAAAGAGCACGAATACATCAGGCAGACCTTAGAGCGCTACACCAACTGCAAGTTGGAGGATTTTTGCAGCCACGTGCTGATCACCAATTTTCGCCAGTACATCAAAGCCTTTTCCGAGCAAACCGGTTGCGACATTCATGAGGGCAATTTCCGGATCGTCAATGCACCGGCGTTGGACTGCACGATGATCGATTTCGGCATCGGCTCGCCTCAGGCGGCCCTGGTAATCAACGGCCTGGCCTACCTGGACAATTTGAAGTCGGTGATCATGCTCGGGATGTGCGGCGGCATCGACGACATCCTGGAAGTGGGTGATTTCGTGGTGCCGACGGCCGCGATCCGGGGGGAGGGAACCAGCCGCCATTACCTGCCCATGGAATTCCCGGCCCTGCCGGCCATGTCCGTAAACCTGTTGTGCATCGGGGCCGTCAAGGCGCGAAAAATTATCCCCCGCTGCGGTATCGTCTACACCACGGACCGTCGATTGTGGGAGTTCGATGACGCTTTCGTGGACCACCTGCGCTGTCAGCGAATCCTGGCGATCGAGATGGAACTGGCCACGCTCTTCTCCGTGGCCTACCGCTATGAAGTGCCCATCGGTTCGATCATGCTGGTCTCAGACATGCCCCTGCAGCGGCGCGGCATCAAGGATAAGAAACTGCACGAGGAAATATACAAGAAACACATGAACATCCACCTGGACGTTGCAATGGATGCCGTTTCCAATCTCAAGGCCCGATGGCCGGATGTGGAGCGACAGCTGCACAGCGAGTGGTGATAGACGGGCTATGCCGGCGGGATGACTTCAAGTTCGATTTTTGAGAAGTCGTCCTTGCGAAGCGACAGGTGGTAGCCGCGAACCTTGATGTTGATCCTGTCATCAGAGGCCTCCACCTCCTCCAATTCAATAATGCTGCCAGGGGTGATGTCCAGTTCTTTTAACTTGTCCACGATGCTGCCTTTGCCTTTGACGCGAATCAGGCGGGCGACCTGTCCCGCCTCGAGGCTTTCCAGCGTGATCGTCTCCCGCCGGGCCTGTTGAAACCGCCGTTGACGTTTTTTTAGATCATCCAGGCACCGGGTGATGGCGTTCTCACACCCGGACATGGCATTATCCTTTTCACAGAACCGGCGAAACCCCCCGATCCACTCCTCCCCCCCCCGGGGGCATATCTGGATGAACTCCACGAAGCGCACCAGCCGGTCGATGATGGTCGGCGAAACGGCATGTTCCATCTTGCAGGCGGTGTCTTCCGCCTCTTGCTCATCCACATCCAGCACTTTGGTGAAAAAATCCTTGAGGATTTCGTGGCGACGCACAATGTCCCGGGCCAGGACTTCACCGCGGGGGGTCAGGGTGATCACGTCGTAAGGGGCGTAATTGATGTGGCCTTTTTCCGCCAACAGCCGGAGGGCGCCGGTGACCGAGGCGCTGTTGACCGCCATGCGGAGGGCTATGTCTTTTGCCCGGGCGGCCTTTTTATCGGAGACAATATGGTATATGGCCTCCAGATAATCCTCCATACTGGCGCTCAGTCGCTTGCTTTTCGGCATGGCGTCACTTATCTTTGGTTGGCAATCGATTGCATAAATAAGCAGCTCGTACCATGAATGCCGCGGTTGGCGAATCGGTCAACGCGGGCAGGACATTTTTTACGGAGTGTACACGGGCGGTTGAAAATGTGTCAAGGTGATTTTGGCGTACCTAAAAAAACAAGGACTGTCAATAAAACGCACCCTTAAGCAAGGGCTCGCCGGACCAGCCAAGCCCACAAGGAGGAACCGATGACGGAAAACAGTGCGCTGGATATTCTTAAACATGCAATCCTGCTGGAAAAGCGTGGAGAGTCATTTTATCAGACGGCGGCAGATCAATCCACGAACAGTGATGTGAAGGCTTTTTTTGAAACCATGGCTACCGAAGAAGTCCAGCACGTCAAGATCCTTTCCGATCAGTTCAAGGCTTTCATGGAAACCGGTCGATTCAAACCGGCGGTTACCCTGGAGATGGGCACCATCTCACACAATGTATTGACGCCGGAGGTCAAGGCGCGCATTGCTGCTGCAGATTTCGAGGCAGCCGCCATTTCGGCAGCCATGCTCATGGAGGAGCGGGCCATCTCACTGTATGCCAAACGAGGTAATGAGGCCCAGGACCCGGAAGAGAAAAAACTTTACCAGTGGCTGGCTGACTGGGAAAAAGAACACTTGGCATTCCTCGCCGCCATCGATGCGGAGTTGAAAGAGCGAATCTGGAATGACAGCGGTTTCTGGCCTTTCTAAACTTTTCGCCACCTCCCCGCGGACGACCCCATGTTTCGGGGAGGCGGCTGCTTGACTGTTTGTTTCCTACCAACCAGCTACCACTCCTTCCTGCCACCAGCTGTTGAAAAGCTCAGCGGCGGCACTATCATATAAAATGATAACCGATACCATCCGTGATGTTGAGATAAAGGAGATCATCCAATGAACGAAAACGCGAGTGCCAAAGAACTGTTTGAAATGGGAATGGCCGAGTTTGCCAACGCTAAATATGATCGAAGTATCGCCAATTTTACCCGGGCAATCGAAAAAGACGCCGGCCATGCGCTGGCGGCCGTCAGCCGCGGGGCAGCCTACCTCAAGTTGGACATGCTGGACCTGGCGCGGGATGATTTTGACCGCGCAATAAAGATCGATCCGGACTATGCCCGCGCTTATCACATGCGGGGACTGGTCAGTGAGAAACGGGGTGATGATCACACCGCCCTGTCCGATTTTGACCGGGCCATCGATCTGAATCCGGACTACGGCGCCGCCTATTACAGTCGTGCAGCCCTTCACGCAAAGATGGCCAACATGGAAAAAGCCCAGGAGGACATCGAAATGGTGGCCCATCTGGGAAACCGCAACATGGAATCCTTCATGAATGAGAACAACGTCTGGCAGACCCAGCATATGCGTGTCGAGGACGCTATAGGAACCGAACTGGAACGCTGACCGCGCCACTGCTCAAGATCGAACCACGGTAGCAATCCGTGACCGGGATCTCAAATTGACTTGACGTGATCGGACAGGATGGCGTATTTAAGCCGACAAGTAAACCAAACGCCACGAAGGCGTTGCGGCAAACCGGAAAACAGATTTCTCTTTCAGGCCACGAAGGCATCGGCTCGGGCGTATCCGCCGTTGAAATCGTGGCCTTTTTTGTTTGCAAGGAAAAGGGTTCCGTGAAGAAACGTGTCTGCGTCATTGACGGGCAGGGGGGCGGCATCGGCTCGACACTGATCAAATATCTCAAGGCCGCCCATGGCGAAACGGTCGAACTGATTGCCCTGGGCACCAACGCCATCGCCGCCTCCCAGATGCTGCGTGCCGGCGCCAATCGTTGCGCATCCGGTGAAAACGCCATCTGCCAAACCGCGCTTCGTGCCCATTGCATCGTCGGACCGGTGACCATTACCTGGGCCAACGCCATGCTCGGCGAAGTAACGCCCAAAATGGCCGAAGCGGTGACGACCAGCCCGGCAATCAAGCTGCTTTTGCCCCTTTTTCAGGAAAATGCAGAGATCATCGGAGTGACATCCGAACCCCTGCCCCACCTGGTGCAAACCCTAGTGGAAAAACGTTTAAAGGAGGTACTCGATCATGTGTGAAGCCAATGCCTATATGCTCAAAGACGGTGAGGAAACCCTGCTCATGGAATCGGTCGACCGGGTAGAACCCGAAGCGGGCGGCACCTTCCGCCTGGTGGGGATTTTCGGCGACCAGATCATGCTCAAGGGCAAGCTCAAGCGGATGAACCTGGTGGATCACCGGATTCTGTTTGAGGAATAAGCGCCATCAACGCCGGTGAATTTGTCCATCTGAAGACACCGAAAGCGGTCGTTTTTGCATATAGATGGCGTCGATACCGCTGTGTGCAACCAATGAAAAAAGCGATCCGATCGATCTACTCAAGTCGAGATACCAGCTCCGCAGTCGTCAAACAGGCCTCGCCGCCGGCCGCCTGGATACTCCGGCGATAATTATGGCTGGCTCGTCCGCCGACCACCAGCGGGCAACCATTGCTCAACAGATCAGACAGGCGCATGAGTTCGGCATGCATGAAGCCATCATTGACGCGGCAGGTGATGCTTATGGCAATCATTTGCGGGCCAAGGATGACACAGCCAGCGGCAATTTCTTCAGCCGGCAGATTAAAACCGATAAAGACCGGTTCCCAACCGTGATCCTTGGCAGTGACGGCCACAGCCAGAGCGCCCAGGTAGCAGGATTGGCCGGTGGGTGTGGCGACCAGCAAGCATGGCTTTTCGGCGGCACCGCCGTTGGGATGATTCAGCAAGCTGATCAGTTGCGCATGAATGACGACTGCGGCCAGGTGTCCATGCACAATCCGCAATGATCCATCCGACCACCTGTGGCCAACCTTTTCCATGAGTGGACAGAATATCTTGTCAAGCAAGGATTGACGGCTGAAGGTCGCGGCTGCCTGTCGCATCATGCGTTGCAACCCATTCCCGTCAAGCATGGCAATGGCCCTTAAGCTGTGTTCGATGATCTCCTGGGGGTTGTTTTTGGCGGGCATTGCTGAGTCGGCGCGGCTAGGCTGGCTGGGTTGGGTGGTGGGTTCCGCCAGTTCGGCCAATTTCGACTGATCGAGACCGGCAACGTGCGATATGCTGTGGCCATTTTGGATCACCCGTTTGAGCAGGGCGAGGCGGTCGATGTCCGACTGGCTAAACAGTCGTCGTCCGTTGACTGACCGCTGTGGCGTAACCGCACGGTACCGGCGTTCCCAGGCCCGAATCACATGGGTGGATAGACCAGTGTGCAAACTGACGAAACCAATCTGAAAGCCAAATGGTCCGGGCACCTCAACACCTCCGTTGGATAAAGGGGTGACGACGGTCAAACGATTCCGTGGCGGTTATCAACACCGCTGATCCCCAATGATCCATTTTGCAGAACCAAGCGTATCGTCAATACTTAAGGTGCGCCGGCTAAATCCAGCGCCCGCAGCCGGCACGGTTGCGACTTTTTCGCCCCATCGATTCCGGCAGGCCCGCCCTTATTCGTCGACAATTTTGGCAATGGCCAAGGCGCATGCGTTCACGGCTTCATCGGGCCCATCCAAGTTGACGATGCGATTTTCTAAGTCAAAATCTACAATACTGCAGCCATGGTTTTCAACCGTCATCTTGAGTACATTCAAAAATGTTGCTTCATCCATAAGAGTCATCCTTCCACCTGTCATCAGACGACCATAAAAATCGCCTGTGACGGATTGACGTCAACCTCGGTTATAATTGATTCGAACAGCCTATTTGTCCGGGGTACATCTGTCAAGACGCACGAACCTGCGAAAAGCTGCCTGAAAAATGGGGCACGGGGAACCAGCGTTCCCCGTGCGCGATCGAGTCCACCCATCAGATCATTTGGCGTCGAGAGTTATTCAACCGTCTTCGGTTGCGGGAGTTTGTACCCATCGGCCTCTTGGGTAGACAACAGGCCACTCTCAAGGTCTTTTCCCTTCAGGTCGGTGTAGGCATTCGCCATGCCTTCGGGCGTGGTTCGAATGGGGAACTTGAAACGTTTGATGAGTCCGTTTCGAAACTTGCAGGTCCACATGACGTCCTCGGTCCCCATCATGGGCATGATATTGCTACCCAGGGGCACAAAGTCGGCATAGCCTCTCACCTCGATCGCTTGCGTCGGGCAGATCTTAACGCACGAAAAACATTCCCAACATTGGTCCGGTTCCTGATTGTACGCCTTCATTTGGTTTGGATCCAAAACCATCAGATCGTTGGGGCAAATGTACATGCATGCAGTTTTGTCCCCGCCCTTGCAACCATCGCATTTTTCAGCGATTACGTAACTCGGCATGATTCCTCCTTGCCTGTTCATGTTAAACGTGACGCCCACCGGCGGTACCGAAATATACGCAGACGGCGCCAATGTTGATGCCATGCCAATCATGACACAGGATAAAAATAGGTCCGCAGACCGGCTTGTCAATGTTTTGTGAAATTAGAGGGCCGATTGTATTAGACAAATGCCTATTGACCGATGCAGGCATCGCGCTTCCGCCAGAGATAACCATCGATCGATTTGCATACATGTATTTTTATCAACATTTCACGACGAAAAGCCCAAAAAAATTGCAATTGGGCATCTAGTGTATAATATTCGTCTAAGTTAAATTAAACATATCGTTGGTGTGTACAACGGCGCTGGATCAATAAGACCAGCCAGAATCGTTATCGACAGCGTTTACGTCAGCCGGGTCTACCGCCTGACCGATTAATCGAGGGTGATAAAATGAACGATCGTCGCAACCGGGCAAAGGTCAAGAAACCTCGTATCGTATTGGCGAATCGGGATCTCGAACACCTTTTCGAGATCCATGGTACTGAATCGGCCGCAGTGCTAGCGAGACGGACGGGACTGCCTTACCTGCTGATTTACAATCTCGTTCACAGGCGGACAATGTCCTTGAGCCATCGGCACTATGTGTCCCTGTTCGGGCAACCTGCGCCCTGGCAGGTGGCGCTGAAGGTTGACGGTGCGGCATTCAGGGCAATGGCTGACTTGTGGCTGTTTCTCAATGACGGACTCACCCGGGCCGACCTGTACCGTGAACTGAATGGGCTGGCGCGTGATCAAAAAACCGATCACCGTATTTTTAATGGAAAGATCAATACCGTCGACGTAAGACTCGAACACATCATGAGACAGAAATTTTCAGATGCGGGTATCGACATGCATCTGTTGAATCAATGGCTGGATGAATTCGACGCACTGCCCCATAGCGGTTGGGTCCCCTACGCCCGCATACGGCCGGCATTGATTTATCTGTCGGATAAACTGGGCATTCACCCCACATCGGTGTTGAATCAATCCGTCACCAGATACGAAACCGGAATCCTCAAACGCGTCTCACGGAGCGTCGCTGACCGAATCGAGGCGTTGATGAACAAAACGAAAAACGAACTCCGGGAAGATGGAAAGCAGAACACGGAGAAGATCAAGGAGTCCGTTGTCGGGGGAAAAAAGGGGTATACACTTTATTCCGAGATTAGGGATGAACTGCTTTTTTTGTGCAGAACCACTCAAAGAGGGGCCAAATACTATCTGGGTCGAAGCCCTTGGACATATGAAAACGGGAGAGCCAAACGAATTGCCAATTGGAGGGCCAGGAAGATTTGGCAGGACTGCGACCGGTTCATCAGGCAGTCACCCGTCATACCCCTGGCCAGCCTGCCGCCGTCGCGGCAACGGGTGCAGGTCCGCCGGCTTATCGATGTGATGGTTGCCCGAACCACCCAATTGCTTTCAGACAAGGACGGCATCGCTTTCGAAAAGCGCATTCTGCAGCCGTCTCACACGCGGATTGAATACAACAACCCCTATCATGGTTTTACCCCCTTCGATATGGCCTCGCGTGTACTGGGCATGAAACGCAGGGCCTTCGACCTGATGGTGGCGAGAAATTGTGAGATTTTCAGGTTCGTGGGCAAGTTCGCCCACCGCTGGTACCTTCCCGACCTCTATCTGCAGGAGCTTTCCAAAAAGAAGGATTTTGGATTGATCTCGGCCAAATATGAATTGATGGCCAAAGACCATCGCCGCCAGCGATCAACTGAGGCCTGTATGAACTAGCAGAGAGGCGCGAATGGGGCTGAGGATAAAAATACGTTTAACAGAATTAAGCCGCAGGCGATCACCGTCCGATCGCTTTTTTTTGAAAGCGGGTCAACCCCACCTGTTTCAGAACGAGTTTTAAGGGAACCGTTTGAAAAAATCTCAGATTATCTCCGCTGCATCGAAATTGAACAAGGGATCATCGGCAGAAAGCCCGGCGGTGAAATACGGACCGGGCCAGACGTGTCTCCAGCCTTCGATTTGGCGTAGGATGACAGCGCTGTCACTCCTGCATCCATCCCATGCATGACAAGGATAGGCAGGGGTGTTTCGGGTTTGGGAATGCGCCATGGTGGCAAATCGGCAGTTGGCCGACCGCCGATACTGGCCGCAATTGGAGCGGCCGCGGCGAGCATTTCTGTGTATGCAAT
>JAGTUY010000430.1 GCA_018224455.1 Desulfosarcina sp. | reverse complement strand
GTTTCCGGTGCTTGGCTGTATTGAATCACTTTCATGGGTCGAACCTGCCCTTCTGTTGGAATACACTCAGCCTGATGCAATACTGTGAAAATATGAATCTGCCCGTGTCCTGTCAACTGTTTTGTATGGCGCTGCAACCAGACACCTGAACTGTCTGCTTGACTATCCGATGGATTTGCGATGGAATGACCGCGTTTTTGCCGTTCGACACGCCGTCGGGGTGATGAAAACGAATGCATGCGGCCAAAAAGCGTCAACACACAACATGAAGAACGGGAGGATGGTGATGGATCTGAAGAAGGCATGCCCGCACAAGCTGATGGACGCGCAAACCGCCATATCCAATATCAAAAATGGAAGCCGGGTCTTCATCGGCACCGGCTGCGGCGAACCCCAGCACCTGATACGGACCATGGTGGAGGATTTGGGCATGCAGGACATCATGGTCTATCAGATGCTCTCCTGGACCTTTTCCAACTATGTGGACGATCCCAAGTTTTTAAGGCGCTTTTCCCTTAAGCTGTTTTTCATCAGCAGTTCCATGAGAAAAGCGGCCTTCGAAGGCAAAATCGACTACATCCCGACCTACCTGTCCCAAATCCCCAGATACTTCGCCAACCGGCGGATTGGCCTGGATGTGGCCCTGATTCAAGTCAGCCCGCCGGATAAGCACGGCTACTGCAGCCTCGGCGTTTCCATCGACATTACCCTGGCCGGCATGCAAAATGCCAAGATGGTCATCGCCCAGGTCAATCCGCGCATGCCGCGGACCTCGGGAGACAGTTTCGTTCACATTGACGACATCGATTTCCTGGTGCAGCATGAGGAGCCGCTGGTGGAAGCGCTCCCCAGCATCAAAAATTCGGAAACCGCCAACCGCATCGGGTATTATGTCAATCAACTGGTGGACGATGGCGCCACCCTTCAAATTGGTTTCGGCCACCTTCCCTTTGCCATCCTGCAGCACCTGACCGACAAAAAAGACCTGGGCATCCACACCCAGCTGATCACCGACGGGTTCTTGCCCCTGTTCGACAAAAAGGTGATCACCAACCGCAAAAAGACCCTGCTGCCCGGTCGGGTGGTGGCATCGCTGTGCATGGGATCGGAACGGCTGTACCGCTATGTGGACAACAACCCCATGTTTTATTTTCGTTCATCGGCGTTCGTCAACGATCCCACCGTCATCGCCAGGAACGACAACCTGATCTCGATCAGTTCGGCGCTTGAGGTGGACCTCACCGGCCAGGTGTGCAGCGACTCCATGGGCTATATGTTCTACAGCGGCATCGGTGACCAGGTGGATTTTCTGCGCGGCAGCGCCATGTCCAAGGGCGGCTTCTCCGTTATCGCCCTGCCTTCCACGGCCCAGAACGGCACCGTCTCACGAATCGTGCCCCATCTCAGCGAGGGTGCCGGCGTGGCCACCACCCGCGGCGATGTGAACTTCGTGGTGACCGAATACGGCATTGCCGAACTCAGCGGCAAGAGCATCTACCAGCGGGTCATGGAATTGGCCCAGATCGCCCATCCCAAATTCCGTGAAGAACTCATTGATGTGGCCAAGACACGGCACTATATCTTCTCCGACCAGCTTCCGCCGTCGCAGGACGACCTGATCTTTCTCGAAGGCTACAAGAACCGGATGATCCTGAAAAACGGGAAAACCATTGAGTTCAGGCCGCTTTTGCCATCCGATGAGTTCGCCTACCGCAATTTTTTCTACTCGCTGCAGGAAAAGACCATCTACTTCAGGTTCTTCTACAAAATGAAACTCTTTTCCCACGAAGTGGTCCAGCAGCAATGGGCCAGCGTTGACTACCGCAAGAATATGTCCATGATCGGCCAGGTGCGCATCGGCGGCCATCAGGAGATCGTTGCCATCGGCTCCTATGCCGAAGAGAGCGACGTTGTGGCAGAAGTGGCCTTCGTCGTTCGTGAGGATTATCATGGGATGGGCATCGCTTCTTTTCTGCTGACGGACCTGGAACGCATCGCCAAGGAGAATCACTTCAAGGCGTTCTCCGCCACGGTTCTGCGCGAAAACACCGCCATGATCCGCGTCTTTAAAAAACACTATCCCCATGCAACAACCACTGTCTCCGGGGGCAGCGACATAACCATTCACATGGACTTCGGCGATGCTGCAGCATCCGGGCAGACCGTTGAACAGACACCGGACGGCGGCGGCGAATGCGATGGTGCGCCGGCCTCGGACGCAAATGGGTAGGGTCATTGCACCGGCTGTCGGGCAGCGTCTCCGTCAGACGGCCGTCTTCGGTCACGGCGCATTTTTGGGAAAGGACACTGCTCGCCGTCGCCCGTCACGTGACCCCTCAGGCCACCAATTCGACAACGGCCTGCTTCTCTTCGTCGAAATAGTCAATCCGGGTGACGTAGCCGACCAGGTCGATCCGCAGGGTGGCCCGCTGGACACCATGGGTCCAGGTCAGCTTGAGCTGGTCATCGGGTGCATCTTCAATGGTGAACTGGCCGCCAAAGGCCCCACAGGTGTTCCTGAATTCCATAAGCCGCAGCAGACGCTTTACCACCGGCTTTTGAATCTCGACGGCAATCTCGTCCAGCGTGTAGTTGTGCCGGTTGATGTCGCGGCCGTTTTTCGTCTGTCGCACCAGTTCGATGTCGTTTTCGCCGGCCAATAGACCCACATAGTAGACCTGGGGAATGCCGGGGGTAAAAAACTGGATGGCCCGTGCGGCGATATAGGAATCGTCGTTGCACGCCAGCGCGGAGTAATAGGTGCAGTTCACCTGGTAGATATCTAAATTCTGGTACTCGGGACCGGAAAATATCTTACGGGTATTGGCGCCTTTTTCGTCCAGACCATCCATCGTCCGCTGGATTTCTTCGGCGGTCAACAGGTCTTCCACATCCACCACGCCGATGCCGTCATGGGTGTCCAGGGTGGTGATCTGCTTGCGGGGGCAGATGGCCAGCCATTGTTTCAGCGCGCGGCTGGTGTGATGATACAGGGTGTTCAGGACCAGCATGGGCAAGGAGAAATCATAGGTCCAGTATCCCTTGTCGGAGATCATCTGGTGGTAGCTGTAATGCTCGTGGACTTCGGGTAGAATTTCCACACCAAAGGGAGAGACATAATCCTGAAGCCACTGCAGCAGCTGCCACACCTGCGGCTCCAGAAAAAAGCAGGTGGTGCCGATTTTGATTGTCGCATAAGCGAAGGCATCCATACGGATCATCTTGGCCGGGGTCCGCGACAGCTGGATCAGGTAGCGCCGCATCACTTCCCGGGTTTTGGGTGAATCCCAGTCGAGATCGATCTGCTCGTAGTCAAAGGTGCACCAGATCTTCTCCTTGGAGCCGTCGGCGCGCTGGACAATGGTATACGGATGCCGGGGTTTGCGGGTGTAGACCTTGGCCAGGTCCGCCTGGCTGATTTCGCCGGTCGGGCTGAGCTTGTTGAAACTCAAGAACATGTCGGCAAACGCGGAGTCCGGTCCCTTTTCAAAGTAGTCCTGAAAATAGACCGACAGCCGGGAAATATGGTTGACCATAAAATCGATGATCAGATCGAATTCCCTTCCGATCAGGTCGACATCCCTCCAGGTGCCGAAGGCCGGGTCCACTTCATCATAGGTCAACGGGGCAAACCCGCGATCCGCGGAGGAAGGATAGAACGGCAGCAGGTGGACGCCCCCCACGGCACGGCTGAAGTAACGGCGCAGCACATAGTGCAGTTCGACAAGATCGCCGCCCAGGCTGTCTGGGTAGACGATCAGTTGCACTTCGTTTTTAAGGGTCATGGCTTATCCTCTTGAGGCTTCATCGATGAAGTGATAGTGCTGCATCCCTTCCAATATTCCGCCGGCACAAAAGCTGTCGGCAAAATAGACATTCCGACCGTCCTTCAGATCCGCCAATTCATGGCTGTAGTTGCCCACCACCACGGCGCGTGGCTCTCCGCGCAACATTTCCTCATCGTTTCCCGAGTCTCCGCAGACCAGAAAATTGATCAACGGGATTTCCCACTTGTAGCTCAGGTAGCGGATGGCCTTTCCTTTGGACGCCCGATACGGCAATATATCCAGGTAGCGGTCGTGGGAGTAAATCAGATTGTACCGGCAGCGGTGCTCGAGCAGACGATTGTGGATGGTGGACAGGCGATCTTTTCCCGGTTTCATATAATAGCTGACCTTGAAGCGACGCTGGAATTCTTCTTCCTGATACTCTAAAAAATCGAAGTCTTTAAGCAGGTCGACGATTTTCTCCCGGTTCCACCGGCTGGCGATGTGGCTGGACCATCCGGGACCGGGTTGGCTGCTGCTGCCATAAAAAAGTGCGCTGCCGACCGAACAGATGATCACGTCCGGCCGGGGAATCCGGTATTTTTTGAGAATCGTCCGGGCTGAATCAGCGGTCCGGCCGGTAGCCACACCGAAACCGATGCGGTTCCGGTGACGCTTTATCAGGCGGACCAGCTTTTCAAGCTGCGAATTGTCATCGCCGATCAGCGTGTTGTCGATATCGGTGATGAAGAAATGGTTGAGCTTCACCAGTCGTCGGCCGACGGGATTTGACGGCTTGGCGGTTGCCAGATCGGATCGTTGGTTGGCGGCAGTCAGCTTGCCCACGGCAAGGGCATATTCGCGGGTATGGTTCTTCCAGGTGTAGTGTTTGCGCACGTTCATGATGCCGTTCTTCGAGTAGCGTTCCCATAAATCCTTGTCGGCAATAATCTTGCGCAAGGCTGTCGATACCTGCTCCGTGCGGGAGACATTCACCAGGATGCCGTTTTGGCAGTTGCGCACGATATCGTTGGGTCCACCATCATCGGTGGCCACGATGGGCAGCCCGGTGGCCGAGGCTTCGAGCAGGGTGAGGCCAAAAGGCTCCGTCAGCGCCGGATTGACGAACACCCCTCTTCGCTCGGCGGCGATTCGATACAAGGCCGGTACTTCAAATTCGAAATCGTGTTTTTTGGGGATGGCCATCTTGCCGTACAGGTCATACTTGTCCATGGCCAGGAGCATTTGGGTGAGGACTTCGCGCTCGTTGTCCGCCATGGCATCGATATCTTTTCGCAAACCGGCAAACACGGCCAGGTTGGCCATGCTCTGCAGTTCAAGATCTTCGCCGTAGGCCCGCACCAGCCCGGAGATATTCTTGCGCTGATCCGGTCGGCTCAGGGCAAGAATCAACGGTTTCTCCGGCGTCATGAAAAAGCGGTTCAACTCCTTGAGCATGGAGGCCTGCGCATAACGGGCGTCCTCTAGCTGTTCCGCACCATCGAGCATGTCGTGATAGAAGGGATAAAACGTGTCGATGTCGATGCCGGGTGGGACCACTCGGTACTCGGGGACATCCTTGTTGTGGTAAAGACCGTACTGGTGGTCGATTTCATGCCGGGTGCTGGTAATCACCAGGTCCGCCCGGGCCATGATCTGCTCTTCCGCATCGATGCGGCGGTCGATTTTGAATTTCTTGATAGCGTCCGCCACGCTCATCCCCTGTTCCAGGAGTCTGGCCAGTTTGGCCCGACCGAGTGAGTGGCCGGTATATACGAAGGGCAGCCCGAAGATTTCGGCCAGCTGCGTGGCCACATGACCGGCATCGGGATAATGACCGTGGACGATGTCAGGCATGGCATGGTTGCGTTTGATGAATTTGATCGTCCTGTCCACAAATTCTTCGAGGTGGGGCCAAAGCAGCTCCTTGCGCATGTATTTGCGTCCACCACACTGGATGCGTACGATGCGAAACTTGTCGTTGACGACCTCGATGGGCGCGCTGTAATCCGAAGAGACCCGTTTGTCGGCAATTAGCCGGGTGAATAGATCCACGCGGCCGATATCCGCCCGGGCACTCAGGCCGTTGCCCAGCTCCAGGACGTACTTGACCTGCCCGCCGGTATCCGCATCTTTTCCCATTTCCGGGTTTTTCGATCGAACCAGTCCGTGAAGGCTGAACAGCTGGATGGTTGGCCCCTTAGCGACCATCGGTCTCCCCTTTCAACAAGTGTCTAAAATCATTATAAAAAGCGTCATCATCGGGCACCGCACCCGCAATCGTGCAGATTCGTGCGGCGAAATCGGATGCTTGCCGAAGGGTCTCTGCCCAAGGCATGCGTAGCATGCAGCCGGCTGCCAGGATGGCGGCATATCCATCACCGGCGCCGACGGTATCGACAATGGCGGGGCTTGGCACGGTGGGGCTGGCGACGGGTCCATCCGGGTCGTAAAACACACTGCCCCGGCTGCCCCGGGTAAGCGCCACGGCGCCGATCGTAAAGGTTTCCATCAGCCAGGCCATGACGTCGTTTTCTGCAGCCGGGCCGTCAAACGCGCGTTGAATCTCTGCAAGTTCCGCTTCGTTGACCTTGAGCAGGTCGGCGTGATGGAGCGATCCGGCCAGGGCATCGGGGTTGACGTGGGGCGGCCGCAGGTTGATGTCGCAAAAGCGTCTGGCATCCCTGTTGGTATGCGCGAGAAAGCGCTGCACCTGACGGCAGGTGGCATCGGTTCGTTGCAGCAGGGTGCCAAAGTAAATCATGCCTGCGCCAACCGCATCCGACAGGCCGGCGATATTCAGATCCAGATGATCGTAGGCGACATTCGCGCAAATATCAAAATGCGGGATGCCCCGTCGATTCAGGTCCACGCGAACCGTTCCCGTGGCATGCCGGGAATCCATCTGGACGTCCGCGAGGTTAAAGCCATTTTTTCCCAACATGTCGATGATGCGCCTACCATGCCCGTCGTCACCCACCCGGGTGATGAAACGCACCGGAAAACCCAGTTTTTTGAGATGAAAGGCAAAATTGAACGGTGCACCACCGATCCGTTCATAATCCTGGAACATGTCGATGAGAATCTCGCCGATGACCACAATCACGATAGCCTCCTTGAATGCGCTTATTGGTGTTGAAACGATCACCGATTTTCGAAATAGACGAGAGTGACAACAGTAGATTGCGCGACAAGAAATCGCACGGAGCGACCCTTGGCAACCCATAATGCCTTATCAGGCAACTTTTTGCAAATCAGGGAACGGTGGGCGAATGATGCGGTGCGACCCTTGCTCATGGCCATGGCATGGAAATTGGAAGGATGGCACACGAAAAAGGAAGATGAACGCCTGGCGGCTGGTTGTCGCAACAGCCCCGGCAACCGAATCGAACGCGCAATCACATCGTGGCTACCTTAAACGGGGTGCACTGGATGGCAATACTGCCTTTTTTGACCCAGATTCGGACCATGCTCACGGTCGACCCCTCCAGGTTGACGATGTTGGCCAGTTTTTCAACTTGGGTGACATCCTTTTTACTGAATTCCAGGTAGGGGCTTTTTTCGTTATACGGGTCCGGCAGCAAGATGATCCGGTCAGGGTCGAGTGGGTGTTTTTGCGGCGATCCGGTATAAGGCACATGCGTCTTTAAAAGCGATCGGATATCCTTGGGGACTTTGTATTTTTCAATTTCTAATTTGTCGGCTTTTTGAAGGGAGGTGTTCGCGGTCATGGGCTCCTCCGTGGATGAACGTCTGGTTAATCGTTAATATCGAATTCACTCGACTCACCGTGATAATCCTGCCAGGTGACATCCACCTTTTTCACCCTGGCCAGGGGCGGACCGGTGCTGCACCAGTTGATCAGGGAAATCACATCCGTTTGGGCACCTTCGACAACCGCCTCAACCGTGCCGTCATGTTTATTTCTGACCCATCCGGATACGCCAAACGTCCTGGCCGCCCGCTGGGTCTCAATCCTGAAGCAAACCCCTTGAACGCGCCCGCTGACAATTAGGTGCGCCCTGGCCTTTTCATCCATGGCATCCTCCTGAGAACGATTGGTTGGTTGGCTTTGCCCGGTAGAATATTTCGCGAACCCTCGGAAGTCAAGGCGATGGTACCAGCAGCCCAGGGCAGTGGATCGCCAAAACCGCCTTAAAAATAATCCTGAAGTCCAGGATGAATCAATTCATATTCCAGAAACCGGTCATCGGAAGAAAACTGATTTTGAACGACCGGCCGATCCGGATGGTTCACGATGGATATGAACCGCGTCCGCTGTGCATCATCCAGATGAATTTCAGAGCAGACAGGCTGTTTTTCGATGAAAAGCCGCTTTTCTGAATTGACGCGAACCTCCTTGAAGGTGCGGTGGTAGGAAATATGGGGGCAAAGCAACGCTTCTGAATAGCTGACAATTATATTCAGCTCAGCGGATACCGCTTGGTCCCACAATTGCGGATGAAAATGCAAATGGT
>JAGTUY010000429.1 GCA_018224455.1 Desulfosarcina sp. | reverse complement strand
TGGCCCTCTATGCAAAGGTGAACCAGAAACGAGACCTGATCACCACCTTGAGCCGGCGTTATTCCAGTTCCGCGGTCATGGCAGAGGTCATCCACCTCACACCGGCGAATATTCAATTGATCGCTTTTAGTGCTGATATGGATCCACCTTTACCGAATTCAAAAACGCCATCAGGACCGTCATTGGTGCTTGAAGGCGTCGTCACGGGCGACAAGATCCGCTTCGAAACGGATTTGGCGAGCTTCATGCTCACCATTGATGATTCACCGCTGTTCAACAAGCCCGTTGTCAAAAACAAGCGGCTTCAGTTCTTGAATGACCGACCGGTTCTGCGGTTTTCCATCCAGTTCGAACTCGCATAACCGATCAGCGGCAATAAAAACAGGACCCATGCGGTAATACGATGGCAGACACGAAAAACCAAACCAGCCCCATTCTTGTGATTCTTTGCGTCGTCGGCCTGCTGGCCTTTCTGATCCTGGTGCTCTATCCCAACTATCGCAACATGAAGGATTATGACCGGCGGATATCCGCGTTGAACGGCGAAATTGCCTTGCGGCAGGCGCTGGCTCCCATTTACAGCAAACTGGTTTATCGGGCACGCATCGCACCCTCGACTCAGTTGGCATCTCCTGAAAAAAAAGCGCTGGACGTCGGGAACACCGCTCGGCTGGCCCAAATTTTTCAAGATATCGCCAACACCGCCGAACTGACCCTTGAAAGTTTAATTCCCGATGCACAGACCGTTGACCGGGCAAACGGACGGTTGATGGTTGAGGCCGTCTTCAGAGGTGAGTTTTTAAATCTGCAGCCGCTGATCAACACCATCGTCGAGCAGTCTTATGTGGACCGGATTCATAAAATCCAGGTGCGCTGTGAAGAAGAAAACAAATGGATCAAACTCTCCGTGTCACTGTTGCACCGCTGATTTCGGTCGCCTGCGCAATGAGGATGTGTGGTGTCGATGACTAGACGGGAAAAAATTATCGTCTCTATCATGTCGGCAACCGTGTTGCTGGGCGGATACCTGTATTGGTGGCCGGTGACGACCGGCGGTCAACAGGGCGTTGTAAACAAGTCTGACGACCAGGCTCTCGAGTTTGCCCGGAACGTCAGCCAAAAGCTCAAGGAAGACCATGCATTGACCATGGATCTGTTCACCATCCGCAATGCCGAACGAAAATGGGAAAAGGATCCGTTCTTAAAAACGGGCACACTGCTGTCGGATACCCCCCAGCGTGACGTTCCGGACGTCGCTGCCGTCACCGCGGGAACCCAGCCGGATCTGATTTACACCGGTTTTCTCGAAGTGGGGACCCGGCGCCTGGCCATCATCAACGGGTTGGAGTACGCATCGGGGGAAGCCATCGACGGCAAGGGACACTACGTTCGCCGCATTCATCCGCATCAGGTCGAGATCGGCAATCAAGACAAACCGGGCGTGATCATATTAAAATTGATGGAATACGAAGCTATTACCGGTAAATAGACAGACCATCAGGGAGCCCCATGTCATCCAATCAGCGTAATCAATCGGTATCAACCGTTTTGGCAACCCTTCTGCTGTTGTCCTGTTTGGCCGGATGCAGCCAACAGAAAACCCAGAAGAGAGAGACCGTTTTCGACCAGTGGCAGGCCAGGGCAGCCGAATCCAGAGGATTTTCGCCGCCCGAACAGCATCGTATCATCGATATGCCGGAAAGCCCGCCACTATCCGATAAAAGGGTTGGGGCGGAGAACCAAATCGACAGATCGCTGCCCGACAAGCCGGTCACCCTGAAAATACACCAGGCGGACATGTCGGTGCTGTTGCGGGCCCTGGCGCGCTCCGTTGGCATCAGCATCATCAACAACAACTCGGTCAAAGGGGTCACCAGCCTCAACGTAGATAAACTTCCATGGAATCAGGTGTTTGAAGGCATCCTTAAAACGCACAACCTTTCCTACGCCTGGGAAGGCGACCTGCTCCGCATCATCACCCTCGACGACAAAGCCAACACCGTCCGTCAATTGGAGGCGGACCAGAAAATTCTGTCCACACGCCGGCAAATGGAGCTGTCTGAGCCGCTGCTGACCAAAATCGTCCACGTCGACTACGCGAATGCCGGCAAGCTGAAAACCAACCTGGAAAAGTTTCTGACGGAAGCGGACAACGGAAAAATATTTGGATCGGTGTTGTTGGATGAGCACAACAATGCGTTGATCATCCAGGCTACCCGCAGCGACCTGGAACGGATGATCGCATTGATCACCGAACTGGATCAGCCCACGGCCCAGGTGCTCATCGAAGCGCACATCATCGAGGCCAACAGTGAAACGGCCAGAGAGCTTGGCGTTCAATGGGGTGGACTGTACACCGGCAGCGACTACTGGGTCACCCCCAATGCCGGTGACGGCATCGGATTGTCCGCCTCGGATCCGATAAATCCGACATCCGGCGTGGCGGCGAATTTTCCGGCCGATTTGTCAGGTGCCGCGGTCGCCGGTTCCGGTTTTACCATGGGCATGATTGTTCAGTCCGGCGGGCTGCTGCTTGCCGCTCAGCTCAATGCACTGGAAGAGGAAGGCAAGCTCAATATTTTATCCAATCCGTCGATTACCACGCTGGACAACCAGACAGCCATCATCGAAAGCGGAGATGAGGTCCCCTTCCAGACGGTGGACGACAACAAGGTCCAGATCGAATACAAAAAGGCCGTGCTTCGACTGGAAGTGACCCCGCATGTCATCGAAGGCGATACATTGAGGATGGATATCACCACCAACAAGGATGAACTGGACTTTACCCGTACCGTATCGGGAAACCCCACGGTGATCACGAAAAAAGCCCAAACCAATGTGGTGCTCTTTGATGGTCAGACCACGGTGATCGGCGGTTTGAACAAACAGACCGACCGGGGCGTCGACTATGGCCTTCCCTGGCTTCGAAACATCCCCGGTCTGGGCTACCTGTTCAAAGGGGAATCGAAAAGCAACCAGATGCAGGACCTTTTGATCTTTATTACGCCCCATATTCTAAAAAAACGGGCAGCGGTGACAAGGGTGCCCAAGGAAAAGGTCGAGGCGGCGCCGGTTCAACAGCAACCCTAAGGATGGGGCGGCGCGCCAACCAATCTCCCGGCGCTGCCAATGAATGGGTTTATGGATTATTTCAGCATACTCAACCTGGATCGGGAACCCTTCGCCAACTCGCCGGATCCGGATTTTTTTTTCCAGTCCAGACAGCATGTGGACTGTCTGCAGAAGCTCGAGCTGGCCATTCGCCTGAAGCGAGGTCTCAACATCGTCATCGGCGACGTGGGTGCCGGAAAAACGACCCTGTGCCGGACGCTGCTAAAAAGATTGGCTTGCGACCCGGCGATCGCGTCCCACCTGATTCTGGATCCCTCATTCAACGCCGCACCGGCCTTTCTGGCAAGCATCTGTTCCATGATCCTCGGCAAGCCTGTCTCCGGCATCGACGAGCATGGTTTCAAGGAAAAGATCAAGCACCATCTGTTTCAAAAGGGCGTGGATGAGAGTAAGACCATCGTTCTGATCATCGATGAGGGGCAGAAACTTCCCCTCTTCGGCCTTGAAATCCTGAGGGAACTCTTAAACTACGAAACCAATGATCATAAACTGCTTCAAATCGTTCTGTTCGCCCAGGAGGAATTCCATGAGATCCTGGACCAGCGTGCCAATCTTGCCGATCGAGTCAACCTGATCCATTTTCTGGGGCCGATGAGCCTTGCCGACACGCGTCAGATGATCGGTTTCCGGATCAAGCACGCCAGCAGTCAACCCCGTCCTCCCCAGCTGTTCACCGGGCCGGCCCTGATTGCCATTTATCGAGCGACTGGCGGTTACCCCAGAAAAATTATCAACCTGTGCCACCAATGCATGCTGGCGATGATTGTCCAGAACAGATCGCGTGCCAACTGGCGCCTGGTTCGATCCTGTGTGGACCGGTCGCTCGCCCGGCGCGCGCATGCCCATGGCAATCGCCGGAGACTGGTTTTTTCGGCGTTGGTCGTGTTGGCCGTTATCGGGATGGTGTACGTGGTTATGCCGGGTGGGCTTGCATCATTTTCCACTTGGAGCACAAGCAACCACTCGACGACGGTGCCGGAGAAAGCCCAGCAACCGCCGCTTATGGCAGCGCCGATAGCGGTTCCCGAAAGGCCGGCGCCAATCGAGCAATCGCGCGCCGATGCTCCGGTTGCGGAGATGATTCAGCCAACCGACGAATTGCTTGCCCCTACGCCTAAAAAGGGTCCATCGCCCTCACCCACCCGGGCCGCTGCCATTTCCGGCCGGCCAGGGGTTACTGATCCGGTTGTTGAAACAGGCACATCCGATAGGCCGGCACCACATACGGATCATCGCAAACACGAAAAACCATCGCTTCTCGGTGCGTTGACCGTGCAGAGAAACGACACGCTGGGATTGATGGTCAAAATCATCTATGGTGATTTTCGTGACAGCACCCTCGAGGCGGTAATGGATGCCAACCCTCACATCGACCAGGCCGATGCCATTCGCGTCGGAGACACCATTGTCTTTCCAGCCTTTCCGGCAGCGTTTGTTCAACGTGCATACCCGCTGTGGTGGCTCAAAGTGGATCAAACCGACTCGTTGGATGCCGCTTTTCGACGATCGATGAAAGCCGCGAGGAACAAGGACGCGCCGTTGATGCGGATCATTACCCAGTGGGACCATCGAGCCGGATTGCAATACGGAATCTATGTCGCCGGCTATTTTTTCAATCTGGCCGCCGCCGAAAAGTCGATGGCCGATT
>JAGTUY010000428.1 GCA_018224455.1 Desulfosarcina sp. | reverse complement strand
GGGGGCATGAACATGCCGCCGATGGACGCCGCCGGCTCGATGCCGCCGGCGATGTGGGGCCGGAAGCCGGCCTTTTTCATCATCGGAATGGTGAAGGCTCCCGTGGATACCGTATTGGCGATGGCACTGCCGGATATGGAACCAAACAAGCCGGAAGCGATCACCGACACCTTGGCCGGTCCGCCGATTTTGTGCCCCACCGCGGCCAGAGGCCAATCGATGAAAAAGCGCTGGGCGCCGCTCTTTTCCAAAAAGGCGCCGAAAAGGACAAACAGGATCACGTAGGTGGCCAGCACGTTGGCCATGATGCCGAAGACGCCGTCGCTCATGTAGTAGATGGTGGTGCACAGGTTGGGAAAGGTGTCGCCCGGATGGGCAAACAGATCCGGGGCATAAGGTCCGTAAACGCCGTATAGGATCATCACGGTGCCGATGATCACGAAGGCGTTGCCCACCACCCGCCGGGCCAGTTCGATGCCGATCAGCACACCGACCACCGCAATGGTCTTGTCCATGGCGTTTTCCGCGCCTGTCCGGTAGTTGATGGCCTCGAAATTGAATATCCAGTAGCCGATACAGATGATGGAAAGCAGAATCAGGATGTAGTCCACCACGCGCATGACCGTCGATTTTGATTTATAGAGCAGAAACACCAGCACATAGGTGATGATGACGTAAATGCCCCGGTGGTATTGGGTGGATGCCGGTTGTACCACGGCAGCATAGGAGTAGAACAGCACCAGCAGTACCGAAAGGACATCGAAAATGATCTGTTCGAATCGTTTTAATTGATGGTACACGGCGGCCCCTGCTTTGTTGGCGAAAGGTTATTTCGAATGCGACTTAAAAAGGGGCTGCCGGCATTTGCCGGCAGCCCCTTCCGGGTAGGGACTATTTCAATACGCCCTTTTCTTTCCAGAACTTCTCGGCGCCCGGGTGCAGCGGGGTCACCACACCCTTGATACCGTCTTCAATGCTCATGGATTTGGCGGTTTTTTTGACGTTGACCATATGGGCCAGTCCCTCAGGGGAGTAGATCTGGGACAGCAATTGGTAGACCACCTCTGCCGGAACATCCTTGTTGGCCGTCCACAGGGCTGAGTCCTGATAAGAGGGGACCGGCGCGTCTACGCCCTTGTAAGTGCCGGCAGGAATGGCGAGTTTGGATAAATAGGGATATTTTTCAAAGTATCCGGCCGCTTCGGGTTCGGTATACAGATCCAGAAGTTCGATGTCGTTCTGTTGGGCAGCCATGATTACGGCGCCGGAAGGATAACCGACAAACAGCCAGAAAGCATCCAGCTGGTTGTTGCCGAAAGCCGCCGCCGCATCATTGTATCCCATGGCGTTTCGTTCGATCTTGTCCCAGACGCCCATATGGGAGAACAGCAGTTCACAGTTGGCAAAGGCGCCGGAGCCGGCATTGCCCACGCCGACTTTTTTGCCTTCAAGGTCTTTCAGGCTTTTGATGCCACCGCCCTTTTTCACCACCAGGTGAGCGGGCGCACCGTAGAAATAAGCCACCGCCAACACGTTTTCATATTTGGTGGTATCATTGGTCATCAATCCGTTGCGGGCCAGAAAGACATCCCCGGAATAGGAGACGCCAAAAGCATAAGCGCCGGTATCGACTTTTCTTACGTTCTCGGTAGAACCCCCGGAGGCACCGGCCAGAACCCTGAACTCCTTTATGGCCTTTACGCCCGGGTATGTAGAAATACCACCGGCCATGAACTGAAAGGTTCCACCGGCGGGACCGCCACCGAACTTGTACATGGTTTTGGCATTGACATCGGCCGTAAAAGTCATGGTCATCATCAGAACCGCGCAAACTCCGATTGCAATCGTAAATAATTTGTTCCTCATTCGTTCCTCCTGCGTCTTGAGTGGGGTTTTCCGCGGCGGCCAGTAAATTTCGCGCCACGGAGCGTTGGAAAACTTTTCGGATGGTCAGCAGGCTATCAAGACATGTGAAACCGGTCAATTGGGGTATTTCTGATTATCGTGTAATACTTTTTCTTACAAAAAAGAATCGTGGGGGCCTTCAGGCCACTATTCGGAACCTGCATCGTTTCGTCAACGGCAAAACGGTTGCGGGTCGGTAGGCACTTCTGCTAAGAGCCAAAATTGAACCCTCCCCGCGGAAAACCGCGGGGAGGGTTCACCGGTGGGATAAAAATTCGATTTCCAGTTCGCTCGCTAACCCCGCCGCAAACAGCGGGGAATTCGCTCGCTTTCGCGGTTCACCTCACCCCATAGTTGAAAGAAAATGGCATCATGCGCGTTAACAACAACCATCCCATGATAGGGACCACTATCGGCGCCATGATGATCAGTTTTTCCGCGGTGTGGGTAAAACTGGCCCATGTCACGCCCACGGTCTCGGCATTTTACCGGGTTTTTTTTGGCGGCGTTTTTTTAATGGCCATCCTGTTCGCCCGCCATGAAAAGTTGTGGCGGGGGTGGCATTGTCTGAAGTTGTCGCTGGTCGCCGCCATCTTCTTTGCCCTGGACCTTTATACATGGCACCGCAGCATTGCCTATGTGGGACCGGGATTGGCCACCATCTTAGGCAACTTTGAGGTGTTTCTGGTACCGGCGGCGGGTGCCCTTCTGTTCGGGGAGCGGCTGAACCTGCGCTTTATCCTGTCCGTTCCCCTGGCGGTGGCGGGGTTGTTCATGATCGTGGGCATTGGCTGGGCGCAGTTGAACCCGGACTATCGTACCGGTATTTATTACGGTCTTTCCACGGCCTTTTTTTACACCGGATTCTTGATCGTCCTGCGAAAACTTCAATCCCATGCTTCAAAACCGTCGGCGGCCCTCAGCCTGATGGTGGTTTCCTTTTCCACGGCACTCTATCTTGCCCTGGAAATGATCCGGGCCGGTGAATCGTTTGCCATCCCCGATCTGCAAAGCGGGGTTTCGCTGGTAGCTTTGGGCCTGATGTGCCAAACTCTGGGGTGGCTGCTCATCACCCGCTCCCTGCCCCGGATTCCCGCCGCCATTGCCGGTCTGATCCTATTGCTTCAACCGTCGTTGTCTTTTGTCTGGGATGTTTTGTTCTTCAACCGAGCCACGTCGACCATGGCGTGGGCCGGCGTCATCCTTGCCCTTTCAGCTATCTACCTGGGCGCCACCAGCGGCCGGAAGGTATCCGGCTGAAGCAACCGTTTACATTCAAATCGATTATGCGCTAAAGTGGTCGAGATCCACAGGAACCCCAACCGCCAGCCGATTACAAATACTTGCCGCGGGAATGCGTAAACCATAACGGCCGTTTTAATCAAGGAGAAGACCCATCGAAACCGCTGCTGAAACATCATCTGCAACCGTGCGGGAGATCGTCGACCTGACCAAGGATCTCATCCGCTATAAATCCACCCAAAACCGACCGGAAGAGATCCTCAAATGCGCCCGGTTTATCGAAACGTGGTTCAAGGATCACGACATCGCCTGTGCCGTCGTCGAGAACAACGGCGTTCCATCGATCCATGCGCTTCCGCCACGCCGGCTGACCCCGCTGTTGCTGATGTCGCATATCGATGTGGTCAACGCCGACGACTCGTTGTTCGAACCCATTGAAAAAGACGGCAGGCTATACGGCCGCGGCGCCATCGATGACAAATACGCCGCAGCCCTGTCCATGGTGCTGCTGAGGAACCGCATCCAATCCAATCGCCACCGGGGAGTGGCTGACGGCACCCTGGCCCTTGGCGTGTTGATCACCGGTGACGAAGAGGTCGGCGGATACCACGGTGCCCGCAGCG
>JAGTUY010000427.1 GCA_018224455.1 Desulfosarcina sp. | reverse complement strand
CAGAACCAGTTGGACGACTTCTTCCGCTACCAGTTCGACACCCGCTACTACTGGACCCCCCTGGAAAAAGTGACTTTTGCCGGCCTGGCCAGAATCGGGCAGGTGATCCCCTACGCGGACAGCGAACTGGTCCCCGACGACCAGCTTTTTTTTCTGGGCGGCATTCAAAGCGTCCGGGGCTTTGATGAGAACCTGCTGCGCTTCGACAACGAAGGGAATCCCTTGGGTGGAAAGAAGGCCGTGGTGGGCAGTCTGGAGGCACGCATCGACCTGGGAATGAATTTTGAGCTGACCACCTTCTTCGACATCGGCAGCGTCCAGCAGACCCTGGTGGAAAGCGGCTCGGACCGTTTCCGCGCATCCGTGGGACTCGGCCTGCGCTACATCACCCCCATCGGCCCCATGGGGTTGCTCTACGGGCACAAACTGGACCGGGAGGAAGGCGAATCGACCGGTCGGCTTCATCTTTCCATTGGGTATAGTTTTTAATATTTATCAGTTGTCAGCTTACTGCCTTTTTTTCTCTTCGCGATACTTACGTGGCACTTTTCGGGCTAAATCGGTCATATTGATGACGATCGCAGTCGATCTGCCTGACATATCGAGGGTCAGGGTTTCAGCGCCTTTCAGCGATCCGCTGTCTCTTAACCCAGCGAATTTAACGCCATTGTCGGAGATCTGAATAAATAGTCCCGGCGGATCGTCCTTTTCATATGTGGCAAGGTCCAACAAAATGGAGCGACTCGGACCGGCACTGGAAAAGATATCCTCGATCCTTGATAGCATCACGCCAATGGCATCAAGTGCGTGGATCAAGAAAAGCTCGAAGACATTTTGCCGTGAATATTCCCGCCCCCGCCCCCGTCCAGGATTTTGGTCCCTCAGGCTCAACAGTTTGGCGTCGGAATAAAATTTTATTCGCCTGGCCGTGATTCCGGTAATTGCTTGAACGTCCTTCGGGGAAAACACTGTTGTCATTTTCATCATCTCAAAAAATCAGTTAACAGTTTTATGTTTTATAAATCTTTGTATTGTCATTGTCGATGGTTATTTTTCGCTATGAACGCAACGATGATTATTTTTTCTTTCATTCGAGCAGTCCATCCACCATGTTACCGAAACGCTGGCCTCCTGCTGATCACCCCGGAGTACAACAACGGCATCCCCGGGGTTTTTAAAAATGCCATCGACTGGTTCACCCAGCCCCCCGAGGAGCGCATGGGGGTGTTTGCCGGCAAACCGGTGGGCCTGATCGGCGCTACACCCGGAACCTTCGGCACCGCCTTTTCCCAGTATGCCTGGCTGCCCGTGCTGCGCGTGCTGGGCACCCAGGTATGGTCCGGGCGACTGCTGTGGGTCAGCGGCGCCATGGGCAAGTTCGACGACCAAGGCAACCTCACTGACGACGGCGTCAAAAGGCAACTGGTAAAATACATGGCCGGCTTTACCGAATTTGTTCGTCGGATGAAGGTGTTCTGATACGATAAGGGCAACGGAGAGCAGGACGGCACACACCGGAGTCAGAAAACTGGTTTTCGCGGTTAATCATCTCATAACCAGCGGATGCTGTCCGGCCGGTAGGCAAGCGTAACCGGCCAACCCCGGTGAAGGGTCATGGCGGCCAAGCGGGATTCGTCGACCCGCACGACCAGCCTAAGCGAGCCGGCGCGAACGTCGGCGAACAGATGGCCGCTTTGTTTTTCCGAAGCGATGCGGGTGACCGTCCCGTCAACAAAGGCGATATTTTCAGCGGTTGATGCCGCCCCGCTATCAAGGATACGAATGGCGGCAGGGTCGATAAAAGCGGTGGCATCGGCGTGCGGTGGTGCTGAAACCGTCAGGCGGATGCCGTCGCCGAGCGGTTTCGTATAAAGGCCGTTTTCTTCGGGGACCCAGGGTCCGAAAACCATGTTGCTCCTGCCGGTGCCGGTGGGTGTACCCTTGAACAGGTGAATCACCTCGTCACAGACATCGTAAAGCCATTCGCGATCGTGGCTGGCAATCACCAGCGTGGTGCCCCATTCGCTGCGAGCCCTCAGGGAGGCGGCACGGATCAGTTCGCTGGAAGCGGCATCCACGCTGGCGGTGGGTTCGTCCAGGAGCAGTACCCGGGGCTTCAGCACCAGCCGGGCCGCCAGGGCCACCCGCTGGGCCTCACCGCCGGACAGTTCGTCATACTGACGCCGGGCGAAAATATCGGTGTCCAGGCCGACCATGGCCAGTGCATCATGCACCGGGCGGGCCCAATCCTCTTGGCCGCCGCGTACCCTCAGGCCGTAGGCGACATTCTTGAACACCGTACGCTTCATCAGGTAAGGGTCCTGGGTCAGCAGCGTAACCTGGAAGCGGACTGATTCGTCGAATGGAAGCGCCGCTTTTCCGTCGAACAGAATTCGCCCCTGGGTGGGCCGGAAGATAAACGCCATGAGCTTGAGCAGGGTGCTCTTGCCGCTGCCGTTGGGCCCCACCAGCCCCATGATGGATGCCGGTTCGATGTCCAGACGGTCGACGGCCACCACCGGGTCGCCGTTGTACCGGTGGGCAAGGTTTTCAATCCGGTAGATGGGTTGCGCCACCGTCATCGTTTCCTCAAAAAAGAGAGACACACATTGACGACAAAGGCAATGGCAATGAGCACCAGCCCCAGGGCGATGCCGGTGGAGAACATCCCCTTGCCTGTCTCCAGGGCGATCGCGGTGGTGATCGTGCGGGTGTGCCACTTGATGTTGCCGCCCACCATCATGGAGATGCCCACCTCGGTCATCACCCGGCCGTAGGCGGTTAGACCGGCAGCCAGCAAACCGTAACGCACCTCCCACAGGCTGCTGAACAGCAGCTGCCGCCGACTGGCTCCCAGGGAGATCAGAAGCGTTCGCAGGTGCCGGTCCATGCTCTCAACGGCCGTGGCGCTCAGGGCGATGACCACGGGCAGGGCCAGGATGGTCTGGCCGATGGCAATGCCGGTCAGGGTAAACAAAAGGCCCATCTCCCCCAGCGGTCCCCGGTTGGAGATAAAGGCATAGACCACCAAACCGATGAACACCGTGGGCAGGGCCAGCGCCGTATCCACCAGCAGCCTGACCTGACGCTTGGCCGGAAAATCCAGGTATCCCAGTGCGAATCCCAGGGGAATGCCCATGATCAGGCTGGCGGCCATGGAGCCGGAGGAAGCCTTCAGCGTGGCGGCTACCGCGGACCAGGTCTGGCCGTCACCGCCGAAAAGCAGGCGGATCGCCTCTACGAATCCGGCAAGTATAAAATCCATTTGATATTAATTGGCATTGGGTACGAAAAGCGGCTTCCCCAGCAATTTGAAATCCCGGATCAGTCCCTGGGCCTCGGCGCCGGCCAGCCAATCCGAAAAGGCGGTGGCCAGATCGAATTTGGCCTTCGTGCAGGGCTGTGGATTGATGGCCAGGACGCTGTACTGGTTGAGCAGGAT
>JAGTUY010000426.1 GCA_018224455.1 Desulfosarcina sp. | reverse complement strand
TTGTTTCGGTGGCCATTGTTTGGTAAACCATTCGATATGTTACGATAATAACGGGAATCGACACTGATCTTCCCCGGCAGTTTAACTGGATCATCGGTGTCGTCCTTATTGCAGCTGCGTGACGCCCATCCAGCACTTGCCATGGGCCGCAATCTGGTTAATTATATAAAATTGTCCAAGGCTAACCAATGATATGAGCATTGCGATAACCGATGCATTGCGCATTTCAGAATTGAAGACACCCAGATAAAAAGGAGTCTCAGATGAATTTCATCAAATGGATTGCCATCTCCCTGGTGGGCCTCTTGGCTGTAGGCGCCTTCACCCCGCTTCCGGCAGTGGATGAAGCACGCCAGGCCTACAACAAAATGGTGGAAGAATCCGTCAAGGAAGCAGATGAATACCTGCAGGAAAAAGAGGGCAAGAAAAAAGTGGCCGACGCACAAGCCCAATCGGAGCAGGATTCGGCCCTGTCCGAGAAAATCCAGGCGGAGGTTCAGCGAATCCAGGCGGAGAAGGACACGGTGAGCAACCGCGGTCTCGGCCCTACCTTTTCCCAGGGCATGAAGGACAACCTGCTGGAGCAATTGCAAAATAAGCTCGATCGGCTGACCAGCGATCCGGAAGGCTACTTTGCAGGGCAGTAAGCAGGGTATCCCAAACGGAATGCTTCTTCACAGGAGGTCATCCGCATGTCTATCCCGACCGAATCAAAGCGACTATCTGATCTCTGCAGGTGGGTATCCCTATTTTTGTTCTTTTGGCTGCTGGCGCTGACGGTTCAGGCAGCGGCGGATGAAGATCAAGCGCCGCTGTCCACCGTCCCTGCCGTCGACCTGAACCGCTACCTGGGCAAATGGTATGAAATCGCCAGCTACCCGGCCTGGTTCCAGAAGGGCTGCACCGGCTCCACGGCCGATTATACGCAGCTGCCGGACGGTCGCATCCGGGTGGTCAACCGCTGCTTCAAGAACAGCCTGGACGGCCCGCTGAAGGAATCCAAAGGCAAAGCGGAAGTGGTCGACACGGCCACCCATGCCCGGCTGAAGGTCTGGTTCTTCTGGCCGTTCAAAGGTGACTACTGGATCATCGATCTGGACCCGGACTACCAGTGGGCCGTGGTCGGTGTGCCATCTCGAAAATACCTGTGGATCCTCAGTCGGATGCCGACGTTGGATGGGGCCGTGTACGACGGAATTCTCCGCCGGGTCATCGAAAAAGGATACGACCCGACACGGTTGAAGCTAACCGCGCAGCCGAAATGAGCAGGCAGCTGTTTTTCTTTCGAAGGATTGTCCATGACCCTTAAAATCAAACGCTATCCGTTCTACGTCGGCATTACCACGCTGATTGTGACCATCGTGGTCATATTGACCGGGATGTTCTTATGGATCAGCCACCGGGAAAGCAAGGCGGCGGCCATCCAGATGGCCGACCGCCTGTTCTCAGAAATCAACGCAAAAACCATGGAGCGCTACGAGAGTGAATTGGAGGCGGTGGCCGTCTTGGTCGGAACGGCCGCGAGGATGCCGGCAATGGCAACCTTGCCGGTGGGCGGCGGGATGTCTTATCCGGGTTTGACGCTAATGCTTGAAGCCCTGTCGTATTACGATTATCTGTTCTCCCTCTACACCGGTTATGGAGACGGCAGCTTCATCCAGATCGTTGCCGTCAGGGACAACGCCCAATTGCGCCGATTATTCGATGCACCGGCGGGGACCGCCTATGTCCTGCGCAGCATTTCAGCCGATGCTGACGGCAACCTGAAACAGCGCTGGCATTTTTTAAATCGCGAACGGCAGATTACCGGAGAAAGGACCGAGCTGGATCCGGGCTACGACCCCCGCATCAGGCCCTGGTTCGTCAGGGCCCAGCAGGAGGAAACAGCCTTTTATACCGAGCCGTATATCTTCAGCTCAACAAAGCTGCCTGGCATCACCTGCGCCGAGAAACTGATCTACGGTGACGGGGTTTTCGGTGCCGACATCACCCTGAACCGGTTTTCGATCTCACTCGAACAGCAAAAAGTGTCGGACAACGGCATGCTGTTTCTCTTCGACCGCACGGGGCGGATCATCGCTCACCCGACCCAGGACCCCATTCGCGCAGGTACAAATGGAACCTTGAGTTTTTTAACCGGAGCGGAATCGATCGATCCGCGGGTCAGGGCGATTATCGCCGAGTACCAGGACCATTCGGCTGACATACTCAATCGAACCCTGGAAATGCAGATCGACGGTGCCGCCTACCTGGTTAGATCGACGGCGTTGAATGCCGCTCTGAGGTTCGATCAGATCCTGGCCTCTGTGGCTCCCGTTTCTGACTTCACCGGCCACATCCGGCGCATGCAGCAGCGGGTGTTTCTCTTCTCTGGCCTGGTGCTGCTGGTGTTATTGCCGCTGTCGCTGCTGGTGTCCCGTAAGATCTCAGGATCACTTACCCAGTTGGAGCTCGAATCCAGAAAAATCCGTCGACGCGACTTCTCAGAGTCCCTCCTTTCCGACTCCAGCATCAAAGAAATCCACTCCCTCACCCAGGCCTTTATCCTGATGAAAAGCACCATCCGGGACTACACGGCCAGGCTGATCCAGGCCAGACAGGACATCGAGCGTCTGTTCAGCGCCATCACCGAGCTGATTGCCGGCACCATCGACGCCAAATCCCCCTATACCGGCGGCCACTGCAAGCGGGTGCCCGAAGTGGCCAGGATGCTGGCCACGGCAGCCCACGCGTCCAAGGCGGGCCCATTTGCCGATTTCCGGATGGCATCCGAGGAACGGTGGCAAGCGTTCAATGTAGCAGCCTGGCTGCACGACTGCGGCAAGCTCACCACGCCCGAATATGTGGTGGACAAGGCCACCAAGCTGGAAACCGTCTACAACCGCATCCACGAAATCCGCATGCGTTTCGAGGTGCTGCTGCGGGATGCAAAGATCAGCGTCTATCGCCGCCGCCTGGCCGGTGAGGCGGACGAAACGGCCCTTCAGGCCCAACTGGAAGAAACGCAGCGGCGGATCGCGGATGATTTCACTTTTGTGGCCGAATGCAATGTCGGCGGAGAGGAAATGGCCGATGAGAAGATCGACAGGCTCCAACGGATCGCCGGCATGACCTGGACGCGCCACCTGGACGACCGCCTGGGCATTTCTCCGGATGAGGCCAGATTGAAAAACCGGCAGCCGGCGCCCACGCTGCCGGTTGCCGAACACGTGCTGGCCGACAAACCGGAGCACATCATTCCCCGGACCGACCCGGACCCCTTCGAGGGCAACCCCCACGGATTCAATATGCCCGTCCCGGAAAATCAGTACAACCTGGGAGAGCTTTACAACCTTGGCATCCGCAAAGGCACGCTGTCGGCAGAGGACCGCTTCAAGATCAACGAGCACATCATCCAGACCATTCTCATGCTTAAGCGACTCCCCTTCCCCGACAACATGAAGCATGTGCCTGATATTGCCGGTTCTCACCACGAAACCATGATCGGCACCGGTTATCCCCGGGGGTTGAAAAAGGAGCAGATGTCCATTCCCGCCCGCATCATGGCCATCGCAGACATCTTCGAGGCCCTGACCGCAGCCGACCGACCCTACAAACAGCCGAAGACGGTGGGTGAGGCCCTGCGCATCATGAGCTTGATGCGCAACGACCAGCACATCGATGCGGACCTGTTCGACCTGTTTCTGCAAAGCGGGGTTTACCGGGACTACGCCGAACAATTCCTGGACCCGGGCCAGATTGACCGGGTGGATATCCGCACGTATCTGTCAACCGAAGGGATGAAAGTCGAATATTGATGCCCAGCAGGCAGAAATGCGACCCGTCGGCGGTTGCGGTCAGGGAAATGAAGGATGATTGGCGGGTAATTTTCCCGTTTGAAAAAGAGTAACGCTGTCAAGACCGGCCTTTGAAGCCGATCAAGCGGAAAGGCTCTCGACCTGGCCGAGACGCTGGGTTCGTTTCTTGGCCAG
>JAGTUY010000425.1 GCA_018224455.1 Desulfosarcina sp. | reverse complement strand
CTGATACTCATCGGCATGCCCTATGACGAACGGTGCCCGCTGTACGAGCGCTTCGCAGACATTACCGTCTCCACGACCGATGTGACGCCGGATCAGGCGGTGACACAGTTACTGCGGCAGCTATAACCGGTCATGGCCGCTCAAGATTCACCGGTAGACGGTTTCTTTCAATAGCGCTCTTCGCCAGGAACCGACAACCGACAAAGGAGATGACAGGAAAGCTGATCAACAGCCGGTAGCATGAGTCATCCAATGGGCAGGCTGGCGAGTGGAGCGCTCTGCTGTTGATTTTTCCTGAGATATAGGCCAAAAACAGGTCGGATCCTTGTTCTCTTCTTAACTTCTGCCAACCAAAAGGAGATATCGATGAACATCGGCAGCCTTTTACCCCACCATGCACGTTATCGCCCTGACCACCTCGCTTTTGTCTGCGGCGGAGAACGGTTTACCTACGACGCATTTAACGCATACGTGAACAAACTGGCCAACGCACTGCTGGACTGCGGGCTTGCCAAGGGAGACAAATTCGCCACCGTTCTGCCCAATTGCACCCAGCTCATGGCGGCCTATTGGGCGGCGGCCAAAACGGGCCTGGTGATTGTGCCCAGCAGCACCATGCTCAACGAGGGAGGGCTGTCCACCCTGCTGAAAAACTCCGACACCGCGCTGGTGATCGCCGATGCCGCCTTTGCCGGTGCCTTGGATCATATCCGCAATGATTTGCCAGCCATCGGCGATGATCGCTACGTGCTGGTGAATTTGGACGGTCCGCGTGAAGGATTCCGCAGTTACGACGAATTCGTTGGCCATGCAAGTGAGAAAAACCCGCCGGACGTACCCATCGACGACCACGACATGTACAATATCATGTACTCCAGTGGAACCACCGGCGCACCCAAGGGAATCGTGCACACCCACTATGTCCGGGCCATGTACTGCACCATCTTCGCCGCCTCCTGGCGCATGACACCCGAAAGTGTGGCCCTGCACGCCGGTGCGATCGTCTTCAACGGCGCCATGCTGGACCTGATGCCCTGGATGTTTCTGGGCGCCACCTACATTCTCCATGAGAGCTTCAACGCCGAGGCAGTTATCGCCGACATCGAAAAAGAGAAGGTAACCCACGTGGTCATGGTTCCGGCCCAGATCATCGCCATCCTCAACAGCCCGGCCTTTGATCCGGCGAAGCTGGCCTCCTTAGAGATGATCCACAACGTGGGCGCCCCGCTGCTTCTGGCGTACAAGCACCGCCTCAACAAGTCGCTGCCCGGGCGTTTCTACGAATTGTACGGACTGACCGAAGGCTTCATGACCGTGCTGGACAAGCATGACGCCGTTCGCAAGGTGGGCTCCGTGGGAATCCCCGCACCCTTTATGGAAATGCGCATCCTGGATGCGGAGGGTCGGGAATGCGCGCCCGGAGAGATCGGCGAAATCTGCGGCAAGAGTCCGATGATGATGCCCGGTTATTACCAGCGACCCGACCTGACCGAAAAAGCGATTGTGGAGGGATGGCTGCACACGGGAGATTTGGGATACGTGGACGACGAGGGGTTCCTCTTTCTGGTCGACCGCATCAAAGACATGATCATTTCCGGCGGCGTGAACGTCTATCCCAAGGATATCGAGGAGGTGGTTATCCGCCACCCGGATGTCAGCGAGGTAGCGGTGATTGGCGTGCCCGATGAAAAGTGGGGCGAGGTGCCCATTGCCGCGGTGGTGCTCCACCGCGGGGCCGCGCTGAAGCCGGAAGAATTGATCGACTGGACCAACAGCCGGGTGGATGCCAAATTTCAGCGCATCCGAGACGTGGTCATCATGGAATCGTTTCCACGAAACATCGCCGGCAAGATGCTCAAACGCGAAATGCGGGGGGCATACAAGAGACCGGCGGTCTGAGGTCGGTGGCCGGATATCGGAACGCCAGTGACCGGGAACGTCCAACCGGTAAATCCTCAATTAACGCGAGACAGGAAACATGGCACAGCAGGTCGCAGACCGGCGGGACATCGATTTTGCCCTCTACGAGCAACTGAATGTCGAGCAGCTGTTTAAATCTACAAAATACCGGGAGCTTAACAAAAAGATGGTGGACATGGTGGTCACCGAAGCCCGGGCTTTCGGCATCAAGGAGGTGCTGCCCACCCTCGCCGAAGGGGACAAGGCAGGCGTGGCGTTCGAAAACGGCAAGGTCATCGTCCCGGAGTGCTATCGCCGACCCTTCCAATTGATGGTTGAAAATGGGTGGACATCCCTCGCCGAGGATCCGGCAGTGGGGGGCCAGGGGCTGCCCCACATGGTCATGCGCGCCGCCTACGAATATTTCTACGGCGCCAATTGGGCCATGGTGACCTATGCGCTGGAGGGTCACGGCACCGGCAAGATGATCGAACTGTTCGGCAGCGACAAGCAGAAAGAGCTGTTTTTGCAAAAGCTCTACACCGGCCAGTGGGGCGGGACCATGGATCTCACCGAGCCCGAGGCCGGGTCCGACGTGGGCGCCCTGACCACCTCAGCCAGACGGCTCGATGACGGCACCTTTGCCATCACCGGCAACAAGATCTACATCACCAACGGTGAACATGACCTCACCGAGAACATCAT
>JAGTUY010000424.1 GCA_018224455.1 Desulfosarcina sp. | reverse complement strand
CTGACCCCAAGGTGCTTAACGCCGTTGCCGTGTCACTCAAGCTCAAGGGTACCCCGAAAAACATCGTCGTGTCCGACGGCAAATTGAAACTGGACGACTCCCAGGCCACCTTTTCCGCCCAGGCCAGTGAGTTCGACAAACCCAATCTCAAGGCTGACCTGAATCTTGACAGCATCGATCTGGATCGCTACCTGTCGCCGCCCACCAAGGACAAGGCCGACACGGATGCCGCCGACAAACCGGCAGCAGAACCGGCAGCGAAAAAAACCGATTACACCCCGCTGCGCCGCCTGGTGATGGATGCACGCTTCAAGGCCGGTGAATTGAAAGTCCAAAAAGCCCGCATGCAGAACCTCGAGGTCCGCGTCAGCGCCCGCAATGGCATCTTCCAGTTGGATCCGCTCAAAATCGACCTTTACCAGGGCAACCTTGCCGGCACCGGCACGCTCAATGTCCAGAAGGAAAAACCCACAACGGTAATGGAACTGGCCCTTAAGGGAATCCAGGCCGGCCCGTTGGTCAAAGATGTAATGGCCAAAGCGCTGATCGAAGGCACGATGGCCGCCGAGATCGGTCTCAATTTCACCGGTGACACTCCCGATCGTATCCGTCAGACACTCAACGGCAAAGGCGACCTCCGGTTCACCGACGGTGCAATCGTCGGCATCGACCTGGCTTCTATGGTGCGCAACGTGCAGACCGCCTTCGGTCTGGCCCAGCAACCCTCGGAAAAACCACGCACCGACTTCGCAGAACTGCAGTTGCCGTATACGATCACCAGCGGGCTGTTTAAAACTGATGCTTCCAGGCTGGTCTCCCCCCTTTTGCGTGTGCGGGTGGCCGGCAACGCCGATCTGACCAAAGAAACCCTGGATTTTCGCGTTGAACCTAAATTTGTCGCCACGATCCAGGGCCAGGGCGACACGGCCCAGCGCACGGGGATTCAGGTACCGGTGATGGTGTCGGGAAGTTTTGCATCACCCACATTCACGCCGGATCTCAAAGCCATCCTGGGCCAGCAGCTCGGCACGCCCTTGCCAGACAAGGAAGCCTTGAAAAAGATGATGCCTTCCAAGGAAGATACCAATAAAATGATGCAGGAAGGCGTGAAAGGCCTGCTCAAGGGGTTGGGCAACCAGTAATAATCTCAGGTGATCATGGAAAAAATGATCAAAGGCAGGGCATTGTAGTTGATCTTTAGAAAGGTCAATCCGGCGACGAAATAGAAGGCTTTTTTGATGTGCTTATCGTTGATTCGCTGCCAGATTTGTTCAGACGCCTTGCGGGTGCAGAAGCGGATCACGCTTTTGCCGAAGCGGATATTTTTTTCCACCATGTCTGGATAATTATTGATGCTGTTTTTCAGTTTGGCACCGTTGGACCGGATTTTTCTCAGCAGCTTCGACTCGGTCCCCATCACCTTGGCCTCTTTGCGGTTTACGGCATCCAAAAAGGCTTTTCGGTTGTGGCCACAAGCGGCATAGGTGACCACACGACCCATCTCCTGAAGGCTGTGACCGTCGCTGCCGCCGGTGATGGCACGGTTCAGGTTAAATCCCAGCAGGGCGCTTTTTAGATTCCAGCGCTTCAGGTTCTCTGAATTGATCACTTCGACGCCATCGGCCATCCGGAGCAGGCGGTCCAGCTGCGCCTCCGAGAAGCTGTGGTTGCAGATGCCGGTGAAGGCGGCTGAGTATGGGTGCGGAAAGATGACGACGCTGTTGTATTTCCTGGCACGCCTCACGATGGATTCCACATCCAGGTCGATCGATGACATGACCGTTGGGCCCATATGAGGCTTGACATCTGCGGCAAAAAAATCCGTGAGATCATCGATGCGGTAAAAATAAACCAGTACGTGGGTGCCTTCCAGGGAGGTGACTTCGATGCCGGGAATGCTGAACACATCGTCATAACCCTCTAGTTCCACGGCCCCGTCAACGGCGTTATGGTCGGTAATGGCCACACCGATGCCCAAATGACGGGCCCGTTGGGCAATGTCTGCCACGGTATCGGCACCGTCTGAAAAGCGGGAGTGAAAATGAAGATCGACCACGGTGTTGCAGCTCGATAGCGCAGTCAGATCGGGAGCCTCAAATTGAATTCGACTGAAATTATCCATATATCCTGTTCGAACAGCCGTGTCTGCTTTTAGTGAAGGATCCGATCAGTAAAAGTAATCTACCTGCATCCTGTGTCAACATTTATTTTCATTATCACGGTCAACCATCGCTTTGGCCCGTTGCCGGCTGGCTGACCAACCAGACTCTATTATCGGCCGTTGATCAGGATGCTAAAGTCAAATTTTTCGTCGGGCAACGCGCTTTTCATCCACGGTATTGCCGTGCATGCTTTCCCCTTGGAAAACCTTGAATTTATCGGCCAGGTGCTTATACTCACCCATTATGAACCAATACAACGAAAAAATTCCCGACCCCAAAGAATTGGAGAAAGCGCTGGGTGATTTCCTGGCCAAAAAATTCGGTGGCAGCGTAAAATTGGCAACGCCCATCGTCATGCCACAGGCAGCCAGCAGCGATGAAGGCGAGCCGCCACCGAAAACCCGCAAAACGATTAATTTCGATCTCAAGCCAAAGGATCTGGTCTCCTATCTAGACCAGTACATCGTCAAGCAGACGGCAGCCAAAGACACGCTGGCCACCAAAATAT
>JAGTUY010000423.1 GCA_018224455.1 Desulfosarcina sp. | reverse complement strand
TTTGGCAAGGCCAGAGGGAGGAAGCTGTATTACATATACCGCGACGACCGATAACGAAGTCCAAAACCATTCTCGTGACCTCTATCGTCTTCATCGCCGCCGCCGCTCCCGGTATCTGAAATAGCGCACCAGCGCATCGGCCGCATCGCCGTCAGTGGGCATTTCAATGCAGTCCATGTCCATGGCCTTGTGGGTGTGTAAAATCTGTTCGTGGACCGCCTGGCGGCTGGCCTGGAAACGCTCACGGGTGGCCCGGTCCGAGGCATCCAGGTAGCGCACGGCTCCGGTTTCCAGGTCCTTTAAGGTGACAATGCCCCCGTCGGGCAGCCGAAATTCCCCGGGATCGGTGACCAAAACGCTGATCAGTTCGTGTTTCCTGGCGGCCGAACGTATCCGCAGGGTGGTGTTGCGGCCGAAACCCTCGGTCAGAAAATCGGAAACCAGGAAGGCCACGGTGCGCTTGCGGCAGACCCGGGCCAGAAAATCTACCGCTTCTACGATATCGGTACCAGAGTGCTCAGGCCGGAAAGTGAAAATTTCACGGATGAGCCGCCATACGTGGGCCGACCCTTTTTTTGGAGGGATGTAGCGCTCCACCTGGTCGGTGAACAGAATGGCCCCGGCCTTATCGTTGTTGCGAATGGCGTTGAAGGCCAGGATGGCGGCGATTTCCGCGGCGGTCTCGCGCTTGATGCGCTGCGTGGTGCCGAACCGGCCGGAGCCGCTCATGTCCACCAGAAGCATGACCACCTGCTCGCGCTCCTCCCGATAGCGTTTGATGAAAGGCCTGCCCATGCGCGCCGACACCTTCCAGTCGATGCTTTTGACCTCGTCTCCGGGCGTGTACTCACGCACCTCCTCAAACTCGATGCCCGCCCCCCGAAACACCGAACGGTATTGTCCGGCCATCATCGTGTTGACCATGCGGCCGGTCTTGATGTGGACTTTCTTGATTTTCTTGATGAGATCGGGTGAGAGCATGTTAAGGTACTTCCACCGAATCAAAGATGCGGCCGATGATTTGATCCGTGTCGATATCTTCTGCCTCGGCCTCATAAGTCAACAGGATCCGGTGGCGCAGCACGGCCGGGGCTATGGTCTTCACATCCTGGGGCGTTACGTAGGCCCGGCCCTGCAAAAAGGCGTGGGCCCGGGCGGCCAGGCTCAGGAAGATGGTGGCCCGGGGCGAAGCCCCGAATTGGATGTAATCGGAGACATCGACATGGTAGGCCGCCGGGTTGCGGGTGGCAAAAACCAGGTCCACGATGTAGTCTTTGAGCTTTTCGTCCATGTACACGCCGTTGATCAAACCGCCGATGGCGCTGATCTCCACCGGGTCCAGCACCGGTTGAACGGCTTCCGGGGCGTCGAAGCCGACGCGCTTCATGATCTCCTTCTCTTCGACCTTGTCCGGGTAGTCGATGAGAATCTTGAGCATGAAGCGGTCGACCTGGGCCTCGGGCAGCGGGTAGGTACCCTCTTGTTCGATGGGGTTCTGGGTGGCCATGACCAAAAAGGGGTCGGCCAGCGGGAAGGTGGTGTCGCCGATGGTGACCTGACGTTCCTGCATGGCTTCCAAGAGCGCCGATTGGACCTTGGAGGGAGCCCGGTTGATTTCGTCGGCCAGGATGATGTTGTTGAACAGCGGGCCTTTTTTTATGCTGAAGTCACCGGTCTTGGGGCGGTAGATCTCCGTTCCCACCAGGTCGGCCGGCAGCAGGTCGGGGGTGAACTGGATGCGCTTGAAGTCGGCGTGAACCGTGTCGGCCAGGGCCTTGACCGCACTGGTTTTGGCCAGACCGGGTACACCCTCGATCAGAATGTGCCCCCGGGTGAACAGTCCCATGAGCAGTCCGTCGACGAGACCCCGCTGGCCCACCAGAACTTTGCCGATCTCTTCCCGGATCCGGTTGACCACGAGATGCTTTACTTCAATCTGTGCTTTCAGCTCTTCCAGAGGCACGACATTCTCCTTTAGCTCATTGGTCGGGTGTTTGTGCAAGTGGATTCCCGGCAGAGGCCCGTCGGGATTTAAATCAAGGGGAAAATAAATGAGGAACCCGGTATTGTCAAGGCGCTTGAAACCGATGGTCGTACACCTGCGGGCATTTGAACTATATTTTGCTTGATGATCCGCGATGTGATAAAAAAAATCTAACCCTCCTGCGATTTGACGGTCAACGGCCAAAAGGATGTGCACCATGAAAGTCACCAGTATCCAGCTGGGACGGCGTGAGATTTCAAAAGCGGAAGTGACGGCGCATGTCCTGGTGTTGGTGGATCAGGCATCGTCGAGTGATCTGATCCTTCTGCCGGAGATGTGGCCCTCCGGGTTCTTTCGTTTCGACCGCTACCCGGTCGATGCCGAGCCCATCGACGGGCCTGTCGTTCAGGCGTTCAGGGAAAAGGCCGCGGCGATAGGACGCCACATTTTGATGGGTAGTTTTGTCGAACGGAGGACGGAAGGGCTTTACAATACCAGTCTGCTGATCGACTCTGTAGGAAACGTGACCGCCGCTTACCGCAAAATTCACTTGTTCGGCTACCAATCCAGCGAGCGCGACCTGCTCACCCGCGGCACGGAGGTGGTCGTGACCGACACACCGTGGGGGAGAGCAGGATTGGCAACCTGTTACGATCTGCGGTTCCCGGAACAGTTTCGCAAAATGGTCGACCTCGGGGCTGAATTTTTCCTGGTGGTCTCTGCTTGGCCGGCGGTACGCCTGGAACCCTGGATCCTTTTCAATCGTGCACGCGCCTTGGAGAACCTGGCCTTTCTAATTTCTTGCAACTGCGCCGGCTCGGATGCCGGATCACTTTACGCGGGTCACAGCATGGTCGTCGACCCGCTGGGGAACATCCTGACCCAGGCGGGTGATCAGGAATGTGTGGTTTCGATGGAAATCGACATTGATCAAGTGGCCTTTGTGCGCAAAGAATTCAGTGCGCTGCATGACCGGGTCGATCTGGGGTAGATTTAGGCAATTCAACCAATTCACAAAAGGAGTCCTCTCATGTCGAAAAAACTGTGGGTAGCCTTTGGTCTGGTCTTGTGTGTGGTGTTGATCGGAAGTCCCGCGGCGGCCGTCGTGGAACTGAACATTGCCACCACTTACAGCGGCGCCAATATGCACGCCGAAACCTGCCGCGAATTCGCCAAGCGGATCAACGAGGCGCTGGCGGGAGAAGTCCTCGTCACGGTGCATGAAGGCGGGGCTCTGGGGCTCAAGGATGAAGATCGCTTCACGGCTGTGGCCGACGGCATCGTGCCGATTCAGAGCGTGCTGATGGGTGCCGCCGTTGGAACGTCACCGATTTTCGGTCTCAGCACCTCGCCTTTTCTGATCAAGGGTTTCAAGGAGGCCAAACTCCTCCTGGACATCGTTCGGCCGCATTACGATGCGGAGGCCAAAAAGTTCAACCAGATGATTCTGTATACGGCGCCCTGGCCGCCCAGCTCAATTCACGCCAACCGGCCGATTAAAGTATACGAGGACCTGCAAGGGCTGCGCATCCGGACCTATGACAAGAACGGCACGGAGGTCCTAAAAAAGGGCGGGGCCAACGCCGTCGTCATGTCATGGGGGGACGTTTATCCCGCTCTGGCGACCAAAACCATCGACTCGGTTCTGACGTCGTCCCAGAGCGCGGTGGCCGGCAAGTTCTGGGAAGTGC
>JAGTUY010000422.1 GCA_018224455.1 Desulfosarcina sp. | reverse complement strand
CGCCATTGTCAATTGTCGGTCTTGCGGCATTTGACAATGGCCGTCACCTGCCGATCCGTTCAATGGATCTGTCGAGACCGTGTAAAACAATTGTAAAAACGGCATAACCCGTTGTTATGCCGATGCCAATAGCCTACTTACGAGATTCAAATTAAAACGGAACAAGACTCAAAGCCAACATATACCGCCCCCGGCCTACCTGGGTCCAATGGCCCACTGTTGATTGCATGCAACCCGATGGCATGGTTTTGAAAGGCGTTCGAACCTTAAAAAAGGCAATAACCATGACCATCCATGAAACGATCGTTGTCCGGACACTGTTGCGCTGGCTGGCGCTGCTGGTCTTCAAATGCGCGGGATGGTCATCCGAAGGCCGCAAACCGGATCTTCCCCGATATGTCATCATTGCCGCTCCGCACACCTCCAACTGGGATTTTATCTTTACGCTCTGCCTGGCCTTCATTTTCCGGTTGAATGCCGTGATCATGATGAAAGACGCCTGGTTCCGCTGGCCGCTTGGACCCTTGTTCCGCTGGTTGGGCGCACTGCCCATCGACCGGTCCCGAACCAACAATGTGGTGGCCCAGTCCATCGCACGATTCCAGCAGCGCGACCGTCTGATTCTCGTGGTGCCGCCCTCGGGGACCCGAAAGCGTGTATTGTATTGGAAATCGGGATTCTATCACATCGCCAACGGTGCCGGCGTTCCCATCGTGCTCGGTTTTCTGGACTACCGGCGCAAGGTCGGCGGATTCGGCCCTGTTGTCCAACTGACCGGCGACATCGATGCCGACATGGCCGTGATCCGGGCTTTTTACCGGGATATCTCCGGAAAATACCCCCTGAAGGAGAGCCAGCAGTGCATCGCCCCCAGTGTGTCGCCGCCGGCTGCGGGTTGAGGCGAATGATGGCGGTTGCCCACAAAATGATTGCCAAAACCCGCTGACGCGGTTATAAGCTGCATCAACCATAACCCGACCGCTCGTCGGCCGCCGATCGATTACGGCCGGCAGTCGGTTTTTCCATTTCAAAGCGATAAAGCCGTCCGGATCGAGCTGGACGGCTTTTTTTGTGGTCAAGTAAAGGAGAACCGGACAGATGGACTTCAAGACAACAGGCCTTCGGGCAGAACTGCTTCGCGCCCTAAAGGAGTTGGGATTCGACGCTCCGATGCCGATTCAGGCTGCGGCCCTGCCCGAGCTGCTAAATGGGAGCCGGGACTTTATCGGCCTTGCCCAGACCGGCACCGGCAAAACCGCTGCATTTGGGCTGCCGCTCCTTCAGCAGGTCGACGCCGACCTGAAGAGTCCCCAGGGCGTGATCCTGTGTCCCACACGGGAGTTGTGTCTGCAGATTATGGACGACCTGAAACGATATGGCCGCTACCTGCCCAGAATACGCGTGGCGGCGGTTTATGGCGGTGCCAGCATCGCCCACCAGATCCGCCAGCTGCGCGATGGCTCTCAGATCGTCGTGGCCACGCCCGGCCGCCTGATCGATCTGATGCAGCGCCGGGCAGTGGATTTGTCTCACACGGCCACCTGCGTGCTGGACGAGGCCGACGAAATGCTCAACATGGGTTTCCAGGCGGATATCGACCGGATTCTGGAACGAATGCCGGCCGACCGTCGAACCTGGTTGTTTTCAGCCACCATGCCTTCGGGCGTCGCGGCCATTGCCCGGACTTATCTCGACGACCCGCAACGGGTATCGCTGGGCGGGCGCCGGCGCATCGCCCCCAATATCACCCACGCCTGTTACGTAATGAACGAGCGGCACCGCTACCAGGGGCTCAAACGCATCATCGACTTCACACCCGGAATATTCGGGCTGGTATTCTGCCGCACCCGCCGGGAAACCCAGACCGTGGCGGACGCCCTGGTGCAGGAGGGTTACCCGGCCGATGCCCTCCACGGCGACCTGAGCCAGGCTCAGCGTGACCATGTCATGGGCAAATTCCGGCAGCAGTCGATCCGGCTCCTGGTGGCCACCGATGTGGCCGCCCGCGGTCTGGACGTGGACGCGATCTCCCATATCATCCATTACAATCTGCCCGATGATCCCGATATATACACCCATCGCAGCGGCCGAACCGCACGGGCCGGGCGTTCGGGCGTTTCCATCGCCCTGTCTACCCCCCGGGAAGTTGGCCGGCTCCGTTCGGTGGAACGGTCCAACGGCATGCGGTTCGAATTCAGGAAATTTCCGGATGGCCGGGCGGTTTGTGAACGGCAGCTCGACGGTTTCGTGGACCGGATCGTCGAGACGCCGGTGGACCAGAAGGCCTTTGCCACCTACCTGCCCGCGGTCAGCCAGGCCCTGGCAGGTTTCGACCGGGAGGAATTGATCCTGCGATTCATGGCCGCCGATTTCAACCAAATTTTTAAAGACTACCGCGAAGCGGGCGACATCAACGCTGCGGCGCCTCCGGCGGCCGTTCGCCCGGCCGGCAAGGGTTGCACGGTTCGACCGGAGGAGCCTGGTGCACAGCGTTTTTTCATCAACGTCGGCCGCCTGGATAAGATCAATGAAGGCGCCATCGTGCGGCTGGTGTGCGACCATGCCGGCATCCGCTCCCGACAGATCGGCCGGATCGAACTCAAACGCGAATTCTCTTTTTTCGAGGTGGCCCGCGCTGCTGCCGACAACGTCCGGCGCAGCCTGAAGGACGTCCCGTTCGACGGCCGGCGGGTCCAGGTCAGGGACGCCGGGAATAAGCGCGTCCAGGGCAAGCCGGACCGGGTTCGCAAGATCCGGCCGGGAATCCGGCACGCGCTGCGGCGGGTCAGCGCTTAATCGCGCCGGGCGGGATATATTCATACAAAGATTTGATTGCCCCTATTTTAATCGATCGGTCAACATCATCGCCTATGCCAGACACCCAACTCGTGGATGTGCATGCCCACATCTGTGATCCTGTCTTTGACCCGGACCGGGACGAGGTGCTTGCCCGTGCGCGTCGCGCCGGCGTGGCGGCGATTGTCGCTGTCGGCGAAAACCTCGCCGATGCCCGCAAAAATGTGGCGCTGGCCAGGACCTACCCCATGCTCAAGGCGGCGGTTGGACTCTATCCGACGATTCTCGATCTGGATCAGGCCGATGAGATGGCGGCCTTCATCCGTATGAATCGCTCCGGTCTGGTTGCCATTGGTGAGGTCGGTCTGGATTACTGGGTCGTCAAGGAAGATTCCCAAAAAGAGCTGCAGCGAGAAATTTTAAAACGGTTTGTTGAACTGTCCAAAGCGCTGGATCTGCCGTTGAACATTCATTCGCGGTCCGCCGGCCGCCATGCGATCGCCCTGCTGCTGGAAAACAGCGCCGCCCGGGTTCAGATGCATGCCTTTGACGGCAAGGCCGGTGCTGCGCTGCCGGCGGTCGAAGCAGGATATTTTTTTTCGATTCCCCCTTCGGTCATTCGTTCCCGCCAGAAACAGAAACTGGTCAAACGGCTCCCCCTTGCCTGCCTGCTGGTCGAAACGGACAGCCCGGTGCTCGGACCGATCCCGGCGATGCGCAACGAACCGGCCAACCTGTCGGTTTCCATTCAGACGATTGCGCAGATCAAAAATGTCCCTGAAGAGGCGGTGATCGAAGCGGTTTCGGAAAATACCAGGCGCTTGTATGGCCTGTGGTAAGCCGCAGGGATAAACGGATATGAAAACATCCTGATTGATGCGGCCGGCTGGATGGGGATGGCCTCCCCCGCGATATTAAAGGGGTACGGATCGTTCATGTGTGATTTCTCAGTTTCATTGGCTGCGGTTTTCTGGTAACTTCCAGGTTATGCAAATTGCCGTATTATCTGATATTCATGCCAATCTTGAGGCTTTTCGCCGGGTGCTCGAGGATATTGACAGCCGGCGCCCCGGCGTTGACGAGATTATTTCACTGGGTGACACACTGGGTTACGGCCCGGAACCCGAAGCCTGCATGGCCCTGCTGCGCAAAAGAGGCATCGTGGCGGTTCAAGGCAACCATGAGCTGGCCGTGGCGCAAGCCAAATACCGCCAGTGGTTCAACCCCCAATCGCGTAAGGCCCTCCATCGCACCTGTGAGCTGGTTTCCGACGAGACCGTGGCCTATATTCGTGAGCTGCCGCCGTTTCTGATCCGGCACGGCTGTCTGTTCGTTCACGGATTGCCGCCGGATTCCGCATTCAGATACCTTTACGAAATCAAGGATGACGACCTGGCCGATCTCTTTTCACGATTTGCCGAGGCGGTGGCTTTCGTCGGGCATACCCATGAACTGGAACGGATCAGCTGGGACGGCCGTCTTGTAAAACGCTGCACATTGGAACAAGGACATCACATCCTGGACCGGGCCAGGCACCATATTATCAATATCGGTGCGGTGGGCCAACCCCGCGACGGAGACAACCGGGCCAAATACGTGCTCTGGAATACGGACACCTGGGAATTGACCGTCCGTTTTGTGGCCTATGATATCAAATCCGCCATGGCCAGGTTTAAATCTGCAGGCATGCCCGACCAGTATGCCCAGCGGCTGCTTTGATGGTTCGGAAAGGGTTTTTACAGGCAGATGAAACTCGGTCGATTCAAAGTATGCGGCTTGCTGGGTCGAGGCGGCATGGGCGTCGTTTACAAGGTTCGCCAGCCGGTTACCGGGCGCATTGCCGCACTGAAAATCCTGAAACCGGTTGATTCGGTATCGCGACAGGGGCTGAGGGGAAGGTATCAACCATGTTAAAACCCCATCTTCCCTCGCTCGATGACCTCGAAGGCCACACGATTCCGGCCGGTTTCCCCAGGGTCATCGACGCGCATGTGCATGTCTTTCCCGACGGCATGTTTAAAGCCGTCAGACGATGGTTCGATGAAAACGCCTGGCACATTCGCTATCAACTGTCCACCTCCCGGGTATTTGATTTCCTGTTGTCCCATGGCGTGGGTCGCATCATTGCCCTTCAATATGCGCATGCCCCGGGAATCGCCGGAAAGCTCAATGCTTACATGGCTGAAAAATGCCGCCAATACCCCGACCGGGTTACCGGACTGGCGACCGTTTTCCCCGGTGAGGAAAATGGCGGAAGGATTTTGCAGGAAGCATTCGACGCCGGACTTGGCGGATTGAAGCTGCATGCCCACGTTCAATGCTTTGACATCAATGCCGACGACACCGAACACATATTCGAGGTTTGTCAGTCCAATAATAAACCCGTGGTGGTTCATTTCGGAAAAGAACCCAAAAGTCCCGTATACCGCTGTGATCCCTATACGATCTGCAGTGCCGACAAACTGGCGCGAGTACTGGCTAATTTCCCGAAGCTTGCTCTTTGCGTACCCCATCTCGGGTTCAGCGAGACGCGTGAATACAAAGCGCTGATCGAGAAATACGACAATCTGTGGCTTGACACGACCATGGTGCTGACAGACTATTTTCACATTCACGAACGCATCGACCTGAAGGAATACAGGCTCGACCGGATCATGTATGGATCTGATTTTCCCAATATCCCCTATGCCTGGGACAGGGAACTGAAGTGGCTGCGGGACTCGCCTCTGGACGATGACGAATTGGATCTGATTTTGAATCAAAACGCGATTGAATTCTTCCGCCTCGATGTCTGAGGAACCCGTCATGTCTGTTCGGTAAACCGTGAGTCCCAAACCAGAAACCAGTAATCGAAAGACCCTGCTCCATGCACGCCGGCACTGAACGATGGAAACCGGGCAAAAGGTAATACAATGACTCAATCCGCTTTGGATAAATACGAATTTGAAACAGGCGTTTACCGGCCTCCCAGCGAGGGTGGCAGCAATTCCCTGCTGGTCCGTTTGACACGCAACTGCCCCTGGAACCGCTGCACCTTCTGTGGCATGTATAAAACCGAGAAATTCCAGGTGCGGCCGGTTGCCGAAATCAAACAGGATATCGATGCCATGGCGGCCATGCGTGACGACCTCGCGGCGCTGTCGCGGCAGCAGGGACAAAACGGTGAGGTGACCCACCATGCCGCCATGGCCCTGATCGGGAAAACCCCCGAACTGAACCACCACCAGGGCTTTGCCATGCTTTACCACTGGTTGTTGTCCGGCGGCAAAACCGTGTTTCTGCAGGACGCCAATAGCCTGATCATGAAAACCGATCAGTTGGTTGAGGTGCTGGGGTATCTGCGCAGCACATTCCCTTCCATCGTTCGGGTCACCACCTATGCGCGATCCAAAACCCTGGTGCAGAAATCCCTGGATGACCTCAAGGCCATTCGCCGGGCCGGCCTGGACCGGTTGCATGTGGGATTGGAAAGCGGGGATGATGCGGTGCTTGAAAAAATCCACAAAGGCGCCACGGCCGAGATCCATATCAAAGGCGGCCGGAAGGCGCTGGCGGCGGGCTTCCAGCTCTCGGAATACTGGATGCCCGGTCTGGGCGGCAAAGCCCGCTGGCAGGATCATGCCAGAAACACGGCCCGCGTGCTCAGTGAGATCGACCCGCACTACATCCGATCCCGCCCCTTTCGCCCCTGGCCCGGCACCCCCATGGCCCGCGAGATGGCCGAGCAGACCTCCGAGATGCTGACTCCCGGGGAGCAGCTGCGTGAATTGCGCCTGACCATGCAGGCGTTGTCAGTTACCGGCCGGGTCTGTTTCGATCATGCCGGCAACTCCTGGAAAAACAGTCGGGGGCAGCTTTTGTTCACCCACAGCTATGAGGGTTATAAATTCCCCGAAGAGAAGCAGACGGTGCTTGACCTTATCGATGATGGGTTGAAGACCGGCTCCCGGCAAAAATGACACGAAAGAGGTGCCATGGTTCCCTGCAAGACCTGATAAACGGCAATCCCTTCCACCGCCGATCCATTGAGATGAAAAGCAGGACAAAGGAGATTTGCATGATTACCGTAATTGTTGAATTTGGACTTCCCCAACCGATCTCAAGCCAACAGGCCCGAGAGATCTTTTTAAGCACGGCCCCCAAATACCAGGGGTTGCCCGGATTGATCCGCAAGTACTACTTTCTTTTCCCGGACGGCAACACTGCCGGCGGCGTTTACCTGTGGCAATCGCGCGAAGACGCAGATCGTCTGTACACCGATGAATGGCGGGCCTTCGTATGCGGTAAATATGGCTCCGAGCCCGTTCTGAAATACCTTGAGACTCCGGTTGTCGTGGACAACGTGTCAAATGAGATCATTTCCTCCCCATAGGTCTTCTGCAAAGGAATGATGACCCATCATGAACGAAAATCAAACCAAAAAGCTGATCGATGTGGCCCTGGGCCGGACGCCCGGCGATCTTGCCATGGTCAATGCCAGGCTCCTGAACGTATACACCGGTGAGATACTGGACAATCAGTCGGTAGTCACCTGCGCTGAGCGGATCGCCTGCATGGGTTCGGATGTCGGGTATGCCATCGGCGACGGCACAACGGTCATCGACGCCGGCGGCGCCACCCTCATACCGGGGTTCATCGATGGCCATGCGCATGTGGCCTCGGCGTTCACCGCCGGCGAGTTTTTGAAATATGCGGCCAGGGGCGGCACCACCACCATCGTCACAGAGACTCTGGAGCCCTATGCGGTTGCCGGCATCGCCGGTGTCTTGGATTTTATAGCGTCCCTGAAAGATCAGCCGATCAAGTTCTTTGCAACGGCGCCTGCCATGGTCTCCACCAGCCGGGCCGCTATGGGAATCGATCTGGCGGATCTGGAAACACTGCTGACACGGGATGAGGTCGTCGGCCTGGGCGAATCCTATTGGCAGGCGGTGCTGCAAAACCCGGAGGTGTTTCTTCCGATCTTCGCCAACACCACGGTCCATCGAAAGCTGCTGGAGGGGCATTCCGCCGGGGCCAGAGGAAACAAGCTTCAGGCCTATGCGGCCTGCGGGGTCTCCTCCTGCCATGAGCCCATCAAGGCCGAAGAAGTGCTGGACCGCCTCCGGCTGGGCATCTATGTCATGGTGCGTGAGGGAAGTATCCGGCGGGACCTTGCTGAGATTGCAAAGATCAAGGACATGGTCGCAGACACCCGGCGGCTGATTTTGACCACGGACGGTATATCGCCCGCGGACCTGATAGAGATGGGGTACATGGAATATCTCGTCCAGAAAGCCATCGACTGCGGATTCGACCCGGTTACCGCGGTGCAGATGGCGACCCTTAACGTGGCCGAACATTTTGGTCTGGACGACCGCATCGGCGGCATCGCTCCCGGCAAAACCGCCGACCTGGTTCTGATTCCCGACCCGCAAACCATCCAGGCGATGGTTGTGGTCAGCAGCGGCCGCATCATCGCACGGGATGGATCGCTTGAAGTGGCGCCCCGCCAACACGCCTTTGCCGCCGGAAGCCTGGACACGGTTCGAATTCCGAAAACAGTCGAGCCGTCCGATTTTGGCCTGCCTTTCAATGGTGACGGTGACACGGCCGCGTGTCGGGTTATCGAGATGGTGACGGACCTGGTGACCCGGGAGGTGCGGCTGGATCTTCCGGTCACGGGGGGCGAAATCAAGACGGACAGTGCCAATGATCTGGCGAAAGTTGCGGCAATCGACCGTGCGAACGTTCCCGGCAAATGTTTCACCGGACTGATCAAGGGGTTCGGCCTTAAGTCAGGTGCCATGGCCTGCAGTGCGGCATGGGATACCTCCTGCGTCATCGTCGTGGGGACTGACGAGACGGAGATGGCTCTGTGCGTCAACCGTATTCGTGAAATGCATGGCGGGGCGGTCGTTTGCAACGCCGGACGCGTCGTCGCCGAACTTGCCATGCCCGTTTTCGGACTGATCTCCGAACTGCCGCTGGAGGAGCTCGTTTCCCGGCTGAAAACAATCCAGCAGGCCGCGACGGACCTGGGTGTATCGTTTCCCGACCCGCTGCTGACACTGATCACCCTGACAGGCGCGGCCATTCCCTTTCTGCGAATCTGCGAGGAAGGGCTGGTCAACTTTAAGGACGGCGGGACGGTTGATTGGGTGATAGAATAGGACGGCTTCGTCATCGACTGCGAACCGCGCCGTTGGTTAAAACCAAATCCAGGCAAGCTTGATGACATCATAAAAAGTCGCGTCTCCGGGCAGCCCTTTTCTGGAAACAAGCATGACAATGCATCAAAACGATCTCAATGATCTGATAAAAGCGAAGCGGCTGCTGGAAAATCCGGGCCTTGCCGCCAAGATCACCCATTTTCTGGGGTTGCCGATTGAAAAAGGGTTTGCGCTGCTGCCCGAAAAATGGAGTGCGAAAATCGGTGAAATGACCCGAACGGCTCTGTCCAAGGCGATCCATGCCGCTGTTCTCACCATGCAAGATTCGCCCGGTGAAGCAGCCTCGACGACCTGGCATAAACTGGCCGTGGCCACAACCGGTGGCATCGGGGGCTTCTTTGGACTGCCCGCACTGGCCATCGAGCTGCCCATATCGACGACCATCATGTTGCGTTCCATCGCCGATATCGCCCGAAGCGAAGCGGAGACGATCAATACCATTGGCGCCAAAATAGCCTGCATTGAAGTATTCGCTTTAGGTGGACCGAACATGAACGACGATGCGTCTGAATCGGGATACTTTGCAGTTCGCGCAGCCCTGGCGCAATCGGTCACAAAAGCTGCCGAATATATTGCCGAAAAAGGTCTTGTTGAAGAGAGTGCCCCCGCCCTTGTTCGCCTGATCATTCAAATCGCGGAGCGCTTCAGCATCCAGGTGTCGGAAAAAGCCGCCGCACAGGCCGTCCCGGCAATCGGAGCTGCGGGCGGAGCTCTTGTCAATACCCTGTTTGTCGATCATTTTCAGGATATGGCGCGGGGTCATTTTATCGTCCGGCGTCTTGAAAGAAAGTATGGCAGTGAAATTGTCGAACAGACCTACCGGGCAGTGTGAGCCGCGATAGCTGGCGCATTCGCCGTCGCTTTGCGGAGCGACGTTGAGATACCGCGCACTGGGGCGGCGGGATCGTGTCAGAGAAGGGGAACACCATGTTGAAACTAAACAACGCCGTATTGTTGCTGGTGGATATTCAAGGCAAACTCGCCCACATGATGCACGAGAAAGAGCGGTTGTTCGCCAACCTGCGGAAGCTGATCAAAGGTATTCAGGTTTTAGGAATTCCCGTCCTCTGGGTGGAGCAGAATCCTGTCGGTTTAGGGCCTACCATACCTGAGGTCGCCGATCTTTTAACCGATTCCACGCCGATCGGCAAAATGAGCTTCAGCAGTTGCCGCAATGACCGCTTTTTGCAGGCCTTGAAAAATCTGGATCGCAACCAGGTTTTGATTGCTGGGATTGAAGCGCACATCTGCGTCTATCAGACGGCCGTCGATTTAGTGAATATGGGCGTTGGGGTGCAGGTTGTGACTGACGCTGTATCTTCAAGAACCGCGGAGAACAAGGCCATCGGCCTGCAGCGGATGAGAGACGCGGGGGCGGGTTTGACGAGCGTCGAAACCGCTCTGTTTGAACTGCTTGAAGTGGCAGAAGGAGAAGCGTTTAAAGCGCTGCTGAAGATTGTGAAGTAAACGGAAAGCGTCTCAAAAATAAGGATCAGGGTTGCAAGCGTTCACAGGTTCAGCTTCCATCGTTAAATGATACTTTGACAAAGGCTTTCGGTGCACCCTCGACTGCTGAACCCGAAACGGTGACCAGACATATAGAAGACCGATCGGGGCAATCTTTTGAAACTTGCCATCGTTTCCGATATCCAGAAGACGGCTGACCGGATCATTGCGCTGGGTTTTCCGACGTATGATGCGCGGCGGCTTTTTGCCGACACGATCGTTTCGTAGCCAGGCACATTTCATGCTGTGTTGGGGGCAGCCTGGGCCGTCTCCAACAACACCCGATAAACGTCCATCCCGGAGGTGTCCATGACTGAAACCATTACCATCCCCCTGTTTCCCCTCGGCCTGGTTTTGCTGCCGGGCATGCGTCTGCCGCTTCATATTTTCGAGGAACGCTATAAACAGATGATCGCTGATTGCCTGGCGGATCACAGGCCGTTCGGGATCGTGCTGTTCGACGGCCAGGCCATCCACTCGGTCGGCTGCATGGCCCGGATCGATAAGGTCATGAAGCGCTACGATGACGGCCGGATGGATATCATGACCCGGGGCGGTGAGCGGTTTGTCCTTCGGGAATTGATCGAAGACCGGGCTTACCTGGAGGCGCGAGTCTTTTTTTTCGATGATACGGAAAAGGTTTCATCTGACGATAACCTGGAGGATGTCATTGAAACCGCCATGAATTTGCTTAAAGAGGCGTCCGACATCGATATCGAGTTCGACCCGTCCAACTTCGGCGGTCGCATCGATCCGAAGCAGCTCTCTTTTTTAATAGCGGCCCTGGAAGGGTTCGCGCCCGCTGAACGCCAGGGGTTGTTAGAGATGACCTCCCCTTCCGAGAGACTGAAAAAGTGTGTTCAGGCGCTGTCCAGAATCGTGGTCCGCAACCGGTTGACCCGGGAGATTCAGAAGATGATCGGCGGAAACGGTCAACCCCCGAGAAGTATCCTCAGAGAGCTTGAAGATCAGTTGAAAAGATAAAACGATCCGGCCCCATGTCTTTCTTAAGCGTATTCAGGATCCACCATTTAAAACAATTTGTGTCAATTGAAGACCGGTGGAAGTCAATAAATCCGGACTATTTGCTTGACCGACCACTTTATCCACCTTAAACTTCAATGAATTAGACAAATAGTAATAGATCCTCGAATGGTAAGGATCGACACATACACGGGGCTGCCTTTGATCGCAAGATGTCCACGAAAACCCCGAGACCCCACACAACGCTGGGTGTCTTTTTCACCTCTAAGCTAAAGTAAAAATTGAGTATGCCGATATGACCCCAGCAGAAGGAAACCATTTTCGACAACCAATAACCCGGCTCGTTCTTGCGTCAAACCACCCGGAGTTTCTCCGGGTCAGGGGATTCAACGGTTTACGAAGCCACCTTTGAAACGCTGCATTTCTGACGGCACAATGGGGAAGACCTGATCTGATACTCTTTCTGATTTGGAAGGCTACGGTAAATGAAAGCACAGAAACCCTTTTTTGACAAACTGTCTACCCTGAAAAACCTTCCCACGCTTCCTCATATACTGCTAAAACTTTTTGAATCCTGCAGCCAGGATAGTGTTGATCTCGCTGAAATCGCAGCCATTGTAGGCAAGGACCCCTCCTTGAGTGCCAAGATCCTGAAGCTGGTTAATTCAGCTTATTTTGGACTTCCCCAAAAAGTTCAGGAAATCAACCAGGCCGTTGTCCTGGTCGGCACCAGCGGAATCAGAAACATGGCTATCTGTGCCTGCGTTTACGAAGCCTTTCCCAAACCGAAAAAGAACGTGAATTTCAACCTGAAAATGTTCTGGTGGCACTCTCTCCGATGTGCCTTTTTATCCAAAAGAATCGCTTCTCGGATGAACGCCGGTTACCCGGATGAGGCTTTTGTTTCCGGCCTTTTGCATGACATCGGCAAGGTTGTGTTGTGGGTAAATTTCCAAGCGGCGTATGAAGAGCTGCTTGAAAATTGCCGTGATGATGGGCGGCAGTTGATGGAGGGAGAAACCCGTCTGGGGGCAACCCATTGCGAGGTCGCGGCATGGCTTCTCGAACGCTGGAAATTCAAGCCCATGATTTCCGATGCAGTGCGCTACCATCATGAAAGCCCGGCCCGCATTGCCCAGGCCCTTCCAATGTCGCAGATTGTCTGTATTGCCAATTTTTTGTGCCAGGACACCGAACCTGGAATCAACCAAGGCGTCGAATTGGCCCGAGAGACTTTAGGGCTTGGTTCAGGCGAATGTTACGCCTTAATTGAAAAATCCGGCCAGGCGGCCAAGGAGGTGGCCGATGCATTAGGCATCGATATAAACGTGGATGAACCAACCCAAAAAACGATTGAGGAGAAGGATCAGCAGATACAGGATGCCCTTGTCCGGGATGTCAGAAACGTGTCGCTGCTCATGGGCTCGCTCGAGGGTTTTTTGACGACGAAGGATCAGAATGACATCCTGTCCGTCATATCAAACGGACTGAAAATTCTGCTGGACATAAACCGATTCCTATACTTTTTTTTGGATGCACAAAAAGGCGTTCTATTTGGGTATTCCCAAGAAACGGAAGGGCGGTATGCAAGAAACCACGGCCTTGCCGTCTCCATGGGGCTGGATCAATGCCTGTTGGTAAAGGCCCTTCTAGAAAAGAAACCGTTGGATTCTTTTGAGGCCGCGGGACAACGCCCGTTGACGATTCTCGATGAACAGATCATTCGCCTGCTCGGCGGGCAAGGAATCTATTGTCTTCCACTTATCGCACATGGTGATGCAGTGGGCGTTCTGGTTCTGTCACTCCGGAAAAGTGACCTACCGCACCTTTTGGAGAAACAGAAGCTGTTGACTCTTTTCACCCATAAAGGGGCCTTGGCCCTCCGGCTCGACCATCTGAAGCAGATTCAATTGCAAGACATTCAGGCAAAACGGGCGGAGGCCTCCAGAGATCTGGCCAGACGAGTGGTTCACGAAGTCAACAACCCATTGAGCATTATCAAAAACTATCTCAAGGTACTTGAAATAAAGCTGACCGGCAAAGAAATAGCCCTGGATGAGATCGGCATTATCAACGAAGAAATCGGCCGTGTTGCCCATCTCCTGAGAAAATTAACTGATATTTCCACGGAAAAAGAACCCGCACAAGAAAAGACCGATATCAATGCCCTGCTGATGGACATCGTCAAGCTAACCAAGGAATCCATGTTAAGACATGCAGATGTTAAACTGCACACAGATCTCGAAAAGGATCTACCGCCAATCATCGCAGAACAGGCAGGACTCAAACAGGTCTTTATCAATCTCATTAAGAATGCGGCTGAAGCCATGCAAGCGGGCGGGAATCTTTTTATCCAGACCCGACATCTGCCGCCACCGATCAGCGGCAAGTCTGCGCACGGAAAAAAGGATTCCAAAGGCTACGTCGAGATCCAATTCAAGGATGATGGACCCGGAATTCCAGAAGACATCAAAGAGAAATTGTTTGATCCGTATGTGAGTTCCAAGGAAGGCGGGCATTCCGGTTTAGGTCTTTCCATCGTCTACAACATTATTAAATCACTGCATGGCCAGATCGCCTGTAAGTCCATCCCGGACCGAGGGACTATATTTACCATTCAATTGCCGATACCAGGTGCCTTTAACCGGCAGAAATAAGGTGTCATTGATGTGGCGACCACCAAAAATCCTTGTCGTCGATGACGAGGTCAGAATTTGTGAGAGCCTGGCGCACCTTCTTAATACCAGGGATTACGAAGTCACCACGGCGACCTGCGGTCAGGATGCCTTGGTCCTGGTAGACCAGAATGCATTCGACCTGGCTGTTTTGGATGTCCATTTGCAGGATGTCTTTGGCATCGAACTCATGGAGAAGATCAAAACCGAGAATCCGGACATTTCCGTTATCGTAATTACAGGAGATGCGAATCTCGATTCAGCACTGGCCGCCCTGAGATGCGGGGCTTACGACTACCTCAGAAAACCCTTTGAGATCGAAGAATTTCTCAGGACTGTTGAAAATGCGCTAAATCAAAAAGCGCTGAAGCAGGAAAAGGAAAAAATCAACCATAAACTATACCGGTCTGAGGAGAAATACCGTTATCTGGTTCAGAACAGCCCGGACATTATCTACACCTTGGATGCCGATGGGAATTTTACCTTTTTAAGTGAAGCATTGGAGAACCTGTTGGGTTTTACTGTCGATGGGTTGATCGGGAAACACTATACGACGATTGTCTGGGAGGAGGACCGAGACAAGGCCCAATGGTTTTTTGACGAGCGGCGATCAGGAGCCCGTGCCGCATCAGGGATTGTGCTGCGATTGAAGGCGGTTGGCGAGGGGCAGCAAAACGAAAGCGTCCGCAGACATTTGACCGTCGAACTCAAATCCATGGGGATTTACGAAGAATCCACTCACAATGGAGAGAGACGGCATGTCGGCACCCATGGGGTGATCCGGGACATCAGTGAGCGGCAACGGCTCTATGCCCAGCTTCAAAATGCCGAGCGGATGGAGTCCCTGGGTACCCTCGCCGGGGGTGTCGCGCATGATTTCAACAACCTGCTGATGGGCATTCAGGGCCGTTCTTCACTGATTTCAATGGATTTGGAAGACGATCATCCCGTTTTGGAGCACCTGCGTGCCATCGAGGAATACATTCTCAGTGCGACCCATCTTACCAAACAGCTGCTGGGTTTTGCACGCGGTGGAAAATACGAAGTCAAACCCACAGACATAAACGAGTTGGTTCTTAAAAGTGCCAACATGTTTGGCCGAACCAAAAAAGAGATCATCATCGAGACCCGGTTCCATGATGCGAATGCTGTGGTGGAGGCCGATCGCAGGCAGATCGAGCAGGTCCTGCTGAACCTTTACGTCAATGCCTGGCAGGCGATGCCCGATGGGGGGACACTGAGATTAGAAACCAAACATGTCGTTTTAGACCACAAGGATTGCAAGCCCCATCAGGTGAATCCTGGACGCTATGTCCACGTGTCGGTCACGGATACCGGCATTGGAATGGATGAGAAGACACTTCAACACATTTACGATCCATTTTTCACGACGAAAGAAAAAAGCCGGGGGACGGGGCTGGGGCTGGCGTCGGCCTATGGCATCATCAAAAATCATGCGGGTATCATTGACGCAGAGAGCAAAACCGACCATGGAACGACGTTTAACCTCTACCTGCCGATTTCTGAAAAATTGGTGGTTAAAGGAGCTACATCTGAAAAGAACATATACAATGGGTCCGAGACAATCTTGATCGTCGATGATGAGGATATGATCATTGAGGTCGGCCAGGCCTTGCTGAAAAGACTGGGCTATCAGGTCATTACCGCAAAGAGTGGGGAAGAAGCCTTAGAAGTTGTTCACCGCGAAGGCGCCAGCGTTGACCTGGTTATTCTCGACATGATCATGCCGGGTATGGACGGTGGCAGGACCTTCGATGGTATTCGAGAAACCTGTCCGGAAATGCCGATTATGCTTGCCAGCGGGTATGCAATCAATGGTCAGGCCCAAAAAATAATGAACCGGGGATGCAACGGTTTCATCCAAAAGCCCTTCAGCGTCTCCGAGCTGTCACAAAAAGTACGCCAAATATTGGATGCGACAGGGGGTTCATCCTCAGTGTCTTAAAGATATCAAATCCGGAACTGATTGACCAATAAAAAGATAAATGACTATTTTTTGGGAGGGATAGATGTTTAGAGAAGACGCCAAAAGAATTCTAATGATTGTAGTTTTCATTATAACGACTACATATTTTGCTGTTCAAGATTTTCATTTTTTCTTTATACCCTTTTGATGTTCAGGCCCCCGGTATCTGTCTCTTTAGTGTAATTTGCCACAATCTATAGCAGCCCATTATTCCAAGTATCCACTACCGATAGCAGAAAAAGGAAGGGTCAGCTCCAATTTCGGCACCTGCTTGCCGATCCAGGCAGTGAAGGTATTGCTGTTTGGACCTGGAAAGGCCCTGTAGGTATCTTTCCATGGATAATCCTCAGCAGCTTTGTTGACTGCAGCAATCAGTTCATCTACCCCTGTTCCCTTGTGCGCTTTCAGAATCCGAGGTCTCTCGCCATACCAGTAGCGGTCGGGGACATCCTTGGCAATCCTCAGGACCGTCTGGCCATGGTAGCCACGCCAACCGACCACGTCGTAAACCGTGTAGGCGGTTTCGCCGGTTCGTTTGGCAGCAACCCAGGTGTGGATGGCAAACCAGCCACGCCAACCCCAGGCATCAGCACCGTAGACGTGAAGAACCGCTTCATTCGTGGTTGAGGGGTCGGGCGCGATCTTCGCAGATTCGCGACTGGCGGTGCGCCAATCTTTAACTCTAAAAATGTTCAACAAAATCAATCCGATCAGGATAACAGCTGACAATAGTATCAAGTTTTTCACAGATAAGTGCTTCACGAAATCACCGTATAAATTAGAACAGTTGCGGTTTCTACCTCTCCTCAATTGAAAGTCCACACAGAGACACTCAAGGCGTTCACTGAACACGAGCACCATATGATCATTGCGACAATGCCATAATCTTGGTTACATCCCGTGATGGCTGTTTAATAAAAACAACACAATATATGTTCAGTTAACGCCGGAGACAATATGAAAGCGTTTCCACCTCCTGATAACCGGCAGATCCGTTATGTCATCCAACTTGCCGAACAAGATGACGCATCAAATTATCAGGTTGAGCTGATCGTTGACCAGATCGTCAAGAGTGAAAAAATAAATCAATACTTT
>JAGTUY010000421.1 GCA_018224455.1 Desulfosarcina sp. | reverse complement strand
GCAAAAAAATTGTCGGACCCCGATGTCCGGGTCGAGGTTTTCGGTCCACCCCGTTCGGTATGGCAGAGCGCCCTGCACAGCGGCATCGATGTCATCGTCATCAGCGAAGCCTTCGTTTTTCGCCCGGTCGACAACGGCATCGCCATCCTCAACGAACTGCCGGAGAGCCCCACCACGGTCGTCATTCACGGCGGCGCTTCGTTGGAAGAACATGCCCGGCTGGCCGCGGCCGGCGCCGATGTGGTGCTCTACTCGGGCCTGTCGAAAACCAGCATATACGAGGCCATCGATTCGGCACTGGAATCACGGCGCCAGTTCATCCAACGCAAACGCTTTGACCGGCGGGGCATCGTGGAACCAAGGATTGCGGACTTCGTCATGGAAAGTCCGGCCATGCAGGTCTTCATGGAGGAGGTCAATCAGGTCATCCCCAGCGACTCCCCCATTCTGCTGACCGGTGAGACCGGCGTGGGCAAAGAACACCTGGCAAAAGCCGTTCACGCACATGGCCCGCGTTCGATCGGTCCCTTCATATCGATCAATATGGCAGCCATGCCCGAAAACCTGCTCGAGAGCGAACTCTTCGGCCACGAACAGGGGGCGTTCACCGGTGCGGTCCGCTATCGCCGCGGGGCCTTTGAACTGGCCCACGGCGGAACCATCTTTCTGGATGAAATCGGTGAAATGCCCCTGCACCTTCAGACCAAATTGTTGCGCGTGCTGCAGGATTATGAAGTCAAACCCCTTGGGCGCCCTGCGCAGCTATGAATGGCCGGGCAACGTGCGCGAATTGATGAATGTCATCGAACGGGCCATTCTGTTATGCCGCAACCATGAGATCGGCATGGCCGAGCTTCCCAATGTCTTCCATGGCGATACGGCCGATGGCGGAACGTTTTTACCGGAAATACTTTTGGGGACCAATGACCTGTTGAGTAAAACCCTTCCCGAAGTCCAGCAGGCGGTCATGGACCAGGTGGAGCGGCTGTACCTCGAACGCGCCCTATCCAAGACAGGCGGCCGCATCAGCCAGGCGGCCCAAATCGCCGGCATCCACACCCGCGGACTCTACAACAAAATGAAACGCCTCGGCCTGCAAAAAGAGGATTTCAAATCATGATGGCGAACTTGGCGGGTGTGGATGGTGAAATGGTCATGAATCAGATTTGACAAACAACTGCTGAGGAAATTCAATAAATTTCTCGCACCCGCTGTCTGTGATCAGCACCGGTTCGCTGCATTCAAAGCCGTAACTATCCAGCCAGATGCCCGGCATGAAGTGAATGGTCATCCCCGGTTCCAGCACCGTTTTATCGCCGGGCCGCAGGCTCAGCGTGTGCTCACCCCAGTCCGGCACATAGTTCAGCCCGTAGGAATAGCCGACCCGTGAGGGTTTGACCACACCGGTGTGGGCGATAGCCGCGCGCCAACGCGCTTCTACCTCTTCGGCCGTTACACCAGGGCCGATAAATTGGAGTGTCTCCTGCAGGCCGGTCACCACGCCATCGGCGGTTTTGAGAAGATCATCAGGAGGGTCGCCGAGGAAGAGCGTGCGGGAAAGCGGCGCGTGATAACGATGTCGAGCGCCACATAGTTCCAGCAGCACCACATCGCCTTGGGCGTATTGACGGTCCGGATCATAGGTCAGGTGTGCGGTACAGGTTCTTTCCGCCGAGGGCATGATCGGGAAAATCGCCGGGGGCGCGCCGCCGAATTCATCGGTGCCGGCAATCTGGGCTGCCGACACCATGGCAGCCACATCCTTTTCCCAGACACCGGGTAAAATTTCGTCGATGGCGGTCTGCATGACCTTCTCGCATATCCGCGACGCCTGCCGCATATAGGCGATCTCCGCATCGGATTTGATGCTTTTGACCCAGTTGACCAGATTGGTGGCGTCCATCAGGGTCGCCCGAGTCAACTCCTCCTGCAGGGTGAGATACATCCGGGCACTGAACCAGTAACCATCCATCTCCAGCCCCAGGCGTTTATCTGCCAAGCCCTTGTCACGCAGCAGTTGGGCCACGTAGCGCATGGTGTGGGTGTAGCGCGACTGCACATACTCATCCGGGTAGCCGAAAATGCATTCATCCGGCAGCCAGGTGGTCAGCCGTGCACCGTTGGCGTCCTGCTGCCGCCCGAACCACAGCGGATCATCGGCACCCAGAGAGAGGATAACCCCCTGATGAACGTAAAAGGACCAGCCGTCATAACCGGTCAGGTAGTTCATGTTGGCCGGATCGTTCACCAGCAACAGTTCCATACCGCGCCTGTCCATCATCTCCTTGGTTCGTCGAATCCGGCGGGCGTACTCGTTTACGGGAAAGATCATTTTTTTTTGCATGACCCACTCTCCAGAAATCGTCAACTGGTTTGATCGGATAACGATTTCGCTTGGCAGAGAAACGGTGTTCAGGACGCGGGCTGTCGAGAGGCAGATCAACAGCCCGCGATACAATCAATCTCCACGTCCAACCCAGCATCCAGTCCTTTAACGGCCATTGCAATACGTGCTGGCGGATCATGTGGGAAGAATTTCCGGTAAACTGTGTTCATCTCTTGCTTGTGCTCCCATTCAGACAGGTAAACATTGACTTTCAGCACTTTATCGAGTCCTGAACCGGCGGCCTCCAAAATATACTTGATATGGGTCAGGATGCGTTCCGTTTGAGAAGCTACCGAATCCTTAATCGGTTGGTGAGTTACCGGATCGTCTGAAGTCTGTCCGGAAACGAAAACCAGGTTGCCATATTTGATCGCTTGGGAATATGGGCCCGGTTCGGGCGCTTTATCACTATACACAATCTCTTTTTGCATGGTTTGCCTCCGGATTATTTTTCTTCAGCCCACTTGATATCTTTGATTACCGCATCTAAGACTTCCTTTGCCCCTTCACCGCCCATCTTCAAATATTTTTGGCGGAGCGGTTTCGCTTTTTCCTTGAACACGGCAATCTCCGCATCTGTCAATTCAATATACTTCATGGTTGGCTTGGCCCGCATGATCATCTGCTTGCGTTCTTCGTTCAACTTGGGCTCTAAATCAAAAATATGTTCATCGGCGCTTTCGATGGCATCGTCTATCAGCGCCCGAATATTCCCAGGCAGTTGCTTGATGAATTCATGATTGGCGGCAAAGGTGCAGATAAACGGCAGCTGATCGGCTTTAATCATGTAATCTTGGACCTCGTAGAACTTCATTTCCTGAATAGCGAAAAATGGCTGCGTTTCAGCATCAATTCTACCTATGTCGAGATTGTAATAAATCTGATCGTAGGGAACGGTTATAACGTAAGCGCCGTAGAGGCGATATGCCGTAATGAGAAACGGAGAGGACATGACCCTAAAGGTAATCCCTTCAAAATCAGCGGGTTTCCGCAACGGTTTATTGGCCGTCCATATCTGCCAGCCTTCTTCGATAATCGACAGCAGTTCCAGCTGATTTTTTTGGTAGTATTTCCCAAGTACCTTATATGTGTTCGGTCCTTTGCGCAGGATTTTTTCAAGATGGTTGAAATCCGTCGGGAAAAGGTAGTGAATGGAAAAGACCTGAGCCTCGGGGATATAAGCGCCCAGGTGTCCAGGTGATTGAAAGGCAAACTGGAGATCCCCTTTTTGCAGAAGTTTCATGATATCACCAGAAGTGCCAAGTTCTCCATAAAAATGGATTGCGCAGTTAATCTTTCCGCTGGATTTTTCCTCTAAAATTTCAACAAATTTTTTGACGTACTCATGCTGCATGCTGCCTTCGATCTCTTCCAGAGCCACTCGCCATTGGTATTCGACCGCCATGGCAGGCCCCGTGAATCCAAAGAT
>JAGTUY010000420.1 GCA_018224455.1 Desulfosarcina sp. | reverse complement strand
TTCATCACCCGGCTGAATACGGCCAGCGCCCGCTGCACATCGGCAAAGGTCACATGGTAGTTGAGCACCGCCCGCATCTGATCCGCTGCCGTCGGCAGCACACGGACCCCTGAATCACCCAGCCGCGCCACCATCGTCGGCGCGTCCAGCCCGTTTCTGGCCACGCGGAAGTAAACAATATTGGTTGCAACGGCATCGGGATCGATCAGCAACCCCCGGATTTCGGCCAACCCCACGGCCAGCGCCCTGGCATTGGCGTGGTCCTCGGCCAGCCGATCCACCATCTCGGTCAGCGCCACGATGCCGGCGGCAGCGATGATGCCCGCCTGCCGCATGCCGCCCCCCACGGATTTGCGCATTCTTCTCGCCCGGGCGATGAAGGCCTCGTCACCGCAGACAACCGATCCCACCGGTGCGGACAGCCCCTTGCTCAGGCAAAAGGTCACCGAGTCCGCCGGTGCGGCCAGTTCGGCGACATCCACGCCCAGGGCCGCCGCCGCATTGAAGATACGGGCACCGTCGATGTGAAGCTTCAATCCATGCCGTTTGACCAGTCGACCAACCGCTGTCGTATAGGCGGGTTTCAGAGGCGTCCCACTGCAGCGATTGTGGGTGTTCTCCAAAATGACCAGCCGCGATACCGGGAAATGCACATCATCGGGTCGGATGGCCGCCTCGATCTTCTCCAGGGCAATCGTTCCGTCCGATTCGTTGGCAAGGGTCCGCGGATGGATGCCGCCCAGGGCGGAGGCCCCGCCCTGTTCGTAGAAAAACACGTGGGACTGGTCCCCCAGGATCGTCTCGTCGCCCCGACCGCAGTGGGACAATTGGGACACCAGGTTGCCCATGGTCCCCGATCCCACCAGCAGGGCGGCGGGTTTTCCCAGCCGTTGGGCTGCCATCTCCTCCAGACGGTTGACGGTGGGGTCTTCCTTGAATACATCGTCCCCCACTTCGGCCGCTGCCATGGCTTTTCGCATGGCCACGGTGGGCCGGGTGATGGTGTCCGATCTCAGATCGATAATGTCCATGGGTGTTGTTATCCTTTGGTTTTATTGAGGCGAACCTGAATGGCATGGACATGGGCACCGAGTCCTTCAACGGTGGCCAGGCAGATGATATCCTGGGCCTCTTTCCTGAACGCTGCCGGCGAATAGCGGATCAGACTCGTTTTTTTCATGAAGTGGTCCACCGACAGGGCTGAGGAAAACCGCGCCGTGCCGGCGGTCGGCAGTACATGGTTGGGGCCGGCCATATAGTCCCCCACCGGTTCAGGCGTGTAGGCTCCCAGAAAAATCGCACCGGCATTGCGGATCCTCGGCGCCACGTCCATCGGATCCGCCACCTGAAGTTCCAGGTGTTCGGGGGCGATGTGATTGGCCAGTTCGATGGCGACGTCCAGGTTATCAACGACCAGGATGGCGCCGAAAGCGGACAGGCTCTGACGGGCGATGTCCACGCGGGACAGGGCCGATAGCTGAATCTCAACCGCCGCTTTCACCGACTGGGCCAGTTCCCCGGAATCGGTGACCAGGATGGCAGACGCCAGGGGGTCGTGCTCCGCCTGGCTGAGAAGATCGGCGGCGATGTATTCAGGATCCGCCGTGCCATCGGCGATAACCAGGATTTCGCTGGGACCGGCGATCATATCGATGCCCACCGTTCCGGCGACAATCTTTTTGGCCAGCGTGACGAAGATGTTTCCCGGCCCCACGATGACGTTGACCTTGGGTATGGTCTTCGTGCCGTATGCCAGGGCGCCGATGGCCCATGCACTGCCCACTTTGTAGACGGCATCCACACCCGCCTTTTTGGCCGCCATGAGAAGATGGGGGGCCACCTCCCCCGAGGGCATGGGTGGGGTGACCATCACCACTTTTGGCACACCGGCGATCTTGGCCGGAATGGCTCCCATGAGCACCGAGGAGACCAGGGGCGTATTGCCTCCCTTGCCGCCCGGCACATAGACGCCGGCGGCATCGACCGGATTGACCATCTGCCCCAAAAGGGTGCCGGGCCGCCGGGTATCGACCCACGATTTGGGCAGTTGTTGACGGTGAAAACTTTCGATCTGCGCCGCGGCACGATTCAATGCCCGCATGAACGCCCGGTCCACCTTTGTTTTGGCCGCTGTCATCTCTTCAGGGGTTACCGCAATTGCCGCGACGGTCATTTGAGGTGCATCGAACTGCTGACAGTATTGGACCAAGGCGCTGTCACCGTTTTGCTTGACGTCGTTGAGTATCCGCGTGACGGCCTGGACATCGGCTTTCCTGAAATCGATATCCCGGCCGATGATGGCCTTCAGCTTCTTTTCTGCAGCGACGGACGGGTAGCGCAATATTTTCATCGGATCATTCCCTTTCTCCCAAGTTGCCCTCATTTATTGTGGATGACGATGGTTTGTCAATAGAAGCCACCCATGCAGCAGATCATCTCGTTGAACTGGAATTATTATATAATTGATCTTACGAGTTGACAGAATGGTTTCTATCTGCAGAAATATGAGGCTGATTGACTGGTGTCGGCTGAGAAACTGCCTCGACACCGGCACCACCGACACATTCCAATTGGAGGTTTGATGATGAAAGCTGACAGAATCCATAATTTCAATGCCGGACCGGCCGCTATTCCCCTGCCGGTTTTGGAAGAAATCCAGGAATCCTTTCTCAATTTTGCCGGTTCCGGCATGTCGGTCACCGAAATCAGTCACCGGTCAAAATGGTTCGACGAGGTGATCAATGATGCCGTGGCGCGGGTCAAGCGAATCCTGATGCTGGACGAGCGCTATCATGTGCTCTTTCTCCAGGGCGGCGCCAGCATGCAGTTCTGTATGGTTCCCATGAACCTAATGGGCGCCGGCGACTCGGCCGACTACGTCAACACCGGCACGTGGTCCACCAAAGCCATCAAGGAGGCCACGCTCCAGGGCAAGTCCATCAACGTGGTGGCATCTTCCGAGGACCGCAACTTTTCCTACATCCCCCGGTCAATCGCGTTCAGCGGCGATGCGGTTTTCGCCCACATCACCTCCAACAACACCATCAAGGGCACCCAATGGGCGCGGTTTCCGGATACCGGCGGCGTTCCCATTGTATCGGATATGAGTTCAGACATCTTCTCAAGGCCGCTGGAGATGGAAAAATTCGGGCTGATCTATGCCGGTGCCCAAAAAAACATGGGACCGGCCGGCGTATGCCTGGTGATCATCCGGGATGATCTGCTGGCCCGCAGCCCTGGGGACATTCCCACCATGCTGCGCTACACCACGCATGCCGAGAAGAACTCCATGTACAACACGCCGCCCTGCTTTGCCATCTATACGGTTCAACTGGTGCTCAAATGGCTGGAAGAGACCATTGGCGGACTGGACAAGATGGCGGCGTTGAACCGGAAAAAAGCCGGCCTGCTTTACGACACCATTGACCAGAGCGGCTTTTTCCAGGGGACGGCGGAAAAAGCAAGCCGCTCGCTGATGAACGTCACCTTCCGCCTGCCCAGCGAAGATCTGGAAAAAAACTTCGTGGCCGAGGCCATGAAGAACGGCATGGGTGGTTTAAAAGGCCACCGCAGTATAGGAGGATGCCGGGCCTCCATTTACAATCCGACGCCCTTGGCGGCAGTAGAAACGCTGGTGGATTTCATGAAGGGTTTTGAAGGCAAACACGGGTAGAAAAAGATCAACAGCATGCCCACAAGCCGTCCTGCGGCTGTCATTTTTGGTTTTTCTTGACATTACCGGCGAACACTCATAATACCATCGAAAGGTGACTGTTTTTCCCACCTCTCGTCAACACGACCATCACATCACGGATCTTTTAAAACACCATCCGCATTTAGACAGGAGGGAGACTATGGACAAAATTCTGAGAATCAACATGAGCGCCCCGGGAGGACCCGCCGTCACGACCGA
>JAGTUY010000419.1 GCA_018224455.1 Desulfosarcina sp. | reverse complement strand
TTATCAGCACGCCGACCAGCGCCGACGTGCGAAGAATTCGAATCATGCCTTTCATCGGCGGCTCCCGATGTTTAGGCTGCCAGTCACACAGGCTATTGAGGCAGTAGTGGGTGTTGTTGGGGACATGCGATCCTCGTTTTCTTTTGCTCGACCCGGAGTTGAGAAAAGCGAACTCAACATCCGGGTCATGGGTCATTGTTGAAGATTGTTAATTACTTGCCGGCCATCATGGCCGCAATGTCGTTCTTGACAGTGCCAATGGGTTTGATATTAAACTTCTCTACCAGCACCTTGGCAACGTTGGGAGAAAGAAAGCCCGGCAGTGTTGGCCCCAGCCGAATACCTTTTACGCCGAGGGCCAGCAGCACGGCGACAGCCTTCTGTTCGTACCAGGCGATGTCGTAGGAAATCGGCAGGTCGTTGATGTCTTTCAGGCCGAAGACCTCTTTGAGTTTCAAGGCAATCACGGCCAGGGAGTAGGAATCATTGCACTGGCCGGCATCCAGCACACGAGGAATGCCCCCAATATCACCAAGGTTCAGTTTGTTGTAGCGGTACTTGGCGCAGCCGGCGGTGAGAATCACTGTGTCCTTGGGCAGATTTTCGGCGACTTCGGTGAAATAGCTGCGGGCTTTCTGGCGTCCGTCACAGCCCGCCATGACCACGAAGCGTTTGATGGCACCGGATTTCACAGCCGCCACCACCTTGTCGGCCAGGGCCAGGACCTGGTTGTGGGCGAATCCGCCAACAATAGTACCCGTCTCGATTTCGATAGGCGGCGGGCAGGTTTTGGCTTTTTCAATAAGGGCGGAAAAATCCTTGGTGCCACCAACCGGCCTGTCAGCAATGTGCACGGCCCCCTCATACCCAACAACACCTGTGGTAAAGAGCCGATCGAGGTAGGTGTTATCCTTTTTCAGCGGTACCAGACAGTTGGTGGTCAACAGGATAGGCCCGTTGAAGGATTCAAACTCTGGGTTCTGATGCCACCATGAACCACCGTAGTTGCCAACAAAATGGTCGTACTTTTTAAAGGCAGGATAGTAATTGGCCGGCAGCATCTCTCCGTGGGTATAGACATCTATGCCTGTGTCTTCGGTCTGCTTGAGCAGTTCTTCCATGTCCTTTAAATCGTGGCCGGTGATCAGGATCCCCGGTTTTTTGCCCACGCCGAGGTTCACTTCGGTGATTTCCGGGTTGCCGTACGCCTTTGTGTTGGCCTCGTCCAACAGAGCCATGGTCGCAACGGCCGTATCCCCGGCTTTCATGACCAGAGCAACCATCTGATCAACCGTCAAATCCTTTGTTGTGGAGGCCAGGGCTTCCATGATGAAGTCGTTGATGTTGTCTTTCTGAAATCCCAGGATGGCGGCGTGGTCCGCATAGGCGGCGACCCCTTTCAGCCCGATGACCAGCAGTTCACGCAAGGATCGCACGTCCTCGTTTTCAGTGGCCAACACGCCTACTGTTTTGGCCTTTTCTGCATAAGTGGACGGGTCCCCTGCCCATGTGGCAGCCTCGGGCAGGGCTGCGCTGAAATCACTGCCGTTTTTCTCCTTGTACGCCGCCAGAAACTTTTTATAGAGCTGGTCCCGGCGCAGCAGGCCGTTGATGATCATGGCGCTAAAACGGGCATCGTCCCAATTGGCATTGGTGATGGTGGCAAACAGGCTCTGGGCCACAAAATCATCGTTGGTGCGATCGGCGGCACCCAGTTCCTTGAGTTTTTCACCGTAAACCGAGATTCCCTTGAGTACAAAGATCAGCAGGTCTTGCAGGTTGGCGGTTTCCTCCGGCTTGCCGCAGACGCCTTTGACGGTGCAGCCGGTGTTCTTGGCGGTTTCCTGACATTGAAAACAAAACATGAGCATTCTCCTTTTGGGGTTATTAATTGTGTATCAAAAGACAGGTTTTGTCATAGGATGCCTGTTATTATGCAAAACCGTTTTCTTTGTGTTTTTTGGCAATCGTAGCCGCCAGATCATCCAATGCTTTGAATGCATCCTCAGAGGGCACGCCTTTACAGAGAACGGGATCGATGACCTCCACCTTGAGGTTGGGAATCATTCCCGCGAGGGTTTCCACCGTCTTGCCACCCCACCCATAGGAACCGATAATGGACAGGAACTTCGTATTGGGCCGCAGGGCATTTGCCAAAAACGCAGCATAGGCCGCATATGGATGCGGGCCTGCCAGGACGGTAGGCGTACCGACAACGATGGTCGCCGCATCAACCAGGGCCATGGCCAGTTTGCCGATATCGGTTACGGCCAGGTTAAACGGCTCGACCCGGACGCCTTTTTCCACCAGGGCGCCGATCAAATAATCGACCATCCGTTGGGTGCTCGCGTGCATGGATACGTGAGGCAGCACCACCGTGTTGCGAGGCGCTCCCAGGGTCCAGTCGCGATAGGCATCCATGATAAACGCCGGGTTGGCAAAGATCTGCCCATGGCCGGGAGCGATCATGTCTATTTCATAGGATGCAAGTTTCTCCAGGTTCTTTTTGATCGCGCTTCGAAAGGGCATCATGATCTCGGCAAAATAGCGCTTGGCCGCTTCATAGACGCGCCCCTCATCCGTGACGAACAGATCGGCGCTGGCAATGTGGGAGCCGAAAAAATCACAACTGAACAGGATCCTGTCTTCTTCCAGATAGGTCGTCATGGTCTCGGGCCAGTGAACCCAGGGGGCGTGCAGAAACTCCAGTGTTTTTCCGCCAAGTGAGAGCGCCGCGCCATCTTCCACCTCGGTGATGCGGTTCTCGGGCGCCAAACCAAAATCAGCCAGCATCACTTTGCATTTGGGCGTGCAGACGACCTGTGCTTCAGGGTATCGCTTCAGGATCTCTGTCAGCGTGCCGGAGTGGTCCTGCTCGGCATGAT
>JAGTUY010000418.1 GCA_018224455.1 Desulfosarcina sp. | reverse complement strand
GCCGGCCAGGCCAGGGACGTTGACCCAGGCCATATTTTCCCTCCCTTTGCAACCATCTGCATGGCATAAAGATGGGAACGGGTTGTGGCTTGTCAACCGCTTCACCGCCACCCTAAAGTGTGATAGGGGTACCCTAAGGGGTTGTATTTATGAACATGACCGCTTGGGGAAAGGAGACCGTTTTCAGGTGGACCCACTGTACGATGAAGGCACCATTGCCGCAGTCCGGGGGCTCAAGAAGGATACCGCGGCACTGGCCGACCTGATGGCCCTGGATTCACGGGCGGCCATCGATGCATGGAATCAGGCGGTGGACACGCGTCTGCTCCCCCGCTTGATGCCTGAATTTCCACTGGTGGCGGCCATCTGCGGCGGCGGTTCCTCGGGCAAGTCATCCTTGTTCAACACCCTTGTCGGCGAAGCGGTTTCCCCCACCGGCGGCCGGGCAGGCATGAACCGCCGAATTCTCATTTCGATGAACGCCTCCCACCGCGGCACGCCAGGCATCGCCGAGGCTCTTTTCGAGCCCTTCGGGTGCCCGCCGCGGCAGATGACGGACATGCAAGCACTCACCACCCCCGGCGATCCGCTGCTGCACTATGCTTCGGGCCTGCCGGCAGGCCTGGCGCTGTTGGACACCCCGGATTTCGACACCGGTGCGGGCGGCAGCTACCAGAACCGGGAGATGGCCGAGCGGTCACTTCGGGCCGCCGACGTGCTCGTCTACATATTCACCAACGCCAACTACAACAATCGCGACAACACCGATTTTGTTGCGCGCATGCTCACCGCCGTGGGCACCCGTAACTGTTTTCTGGTCTACCGGGCCTATCCCGGCTTCTCCGATGACGAAATCCTTGAGCATGCCGGTACGGTGGCTAAAAACCTTTACAGCGACCGGGCAGAGCGACACGTGCTGGGCGTATACCGGGCCGGTGAAGACAACCAGGTGGCCGCCGGACAGCGGGCCATGACCATCCTGCCGGTGGAAGGCGGCCAGCCCGATCTCATGGCCGCGTTGACCCGGATGGATCCGCGGCAGGTGAGAAGAGAACTTCACCGGTCTATCTTCAACGATGTGGTCCAACAGGGGCAGCGGTTTCTCGAGGAGGCACGCGAATCGAGTGGACATCTGGCACTCTACCTGGATTGTCTGCGCACGATCCAGCAACGCTGTGTCCAGGACGCGCTGGGACATCTTCCCATGGACGCGGTGGTTCGCCGGTTTTCAGAGATTTGGCAGGATACCGACCCATCCCATGTCAAGATCATGCGCAAAACCGGACGGGTGGTGGAGACCCCGGTCCGTCTGCTGATGCGGGCAGCCAAGTGGTTGGGCGGAAGAAAACCGAATGAAAACGGGTTGCCGGATGGCGGCGACATGACGGCGACCGTGGCGGCCGATCTCATTCGGGCGGCCAATCGTCTGCGCCAGGCGGCGGCCGATCCGGCGGTCGTGCTCCACCTGCCTGAAACGGATCCGGCAGCCGCGCCGCTGCGTGAATCGGTCCGCCGACTGTCGGAGAAAACCGGCGCCACGGACCAGCGCACCGACCCGGGGATGATTTCCCTTCAGGTTCCCCTTCACCCCGCCCTGGCGGCAACCCAGGCAGACCTTCGCAGCCAGAACTGGTCGGCCGTCGTCGACGACATGCTGGCCCGGCAGGAGCGTCTGCTCGGTCTCACCAGCCAGTTGGAAGCCGATCTGCAGCGATTGGCCCACGAGCAGCGCTCCCGTATGACCACCGTCGATCAGATCCGGCAAACCTTTTCGGCCATGCTCAACATCATCCCCGCGACTGCCGCGGTGACCTATGTCCTTCACACCGGGGATCCCGCGGGTGCAGTGGGCATCAAGGTCAAGCTGGCCGGACTGTTCGGCCTCAACGACCTGTATGCGTTGGTGGCCATCCCAGCCACCGCTGGCATGAAAAAAGCGGACCTCAAGCAGCTGGAAGCCCTGCTGGGACCGGTGGCCCGGGCCTGGCTCACGCACAAATTGACCGCCATCGAAGCGCTGTTTGAAGATAAGATCACCGGGCCGCTGTTGCGAAGGGGTCGCGACATGGCCGAACACACCGCCGAACGGATCGACTCGATGTCTGAGCGCCTGGCCCGCTGCGGCCGTGCACTGGAGAAAATACAATGATGGATGCGCAGTTGGCCAGACTCCGGGCCATGGGAGAACTGGAAACCGTACGAACAGATATTCAGGGGCTGACCGAGACCTTGGACGGCCTCTCCCTGTGGCGGCCCGCCGTCGGTATGAGAAAAGCCTGCGACGAGTCCCTGCGCATGCTGGACCGTCTGGTCGAGCGCTTCGATCGCAAGCTGGTGGTTACGCTGGTTGGCCCCAGCGGTTCAGGAAAATCCACGCTGCTCAATGCCCTGGCCGGCGAAGACAACCTCTCGCCGTCCGGCCACCGCCGTCCCACCACGCAGCACGTGGTGGCGTTTTGCCGGCAATCCGCCGATGCGGGGCAGCTGATGGACCAGCTGGGTCCAGAGAACATCAGGATCCGCGCCAGCCAGGCAGCCGAGGCCCTTGAAAACGTAATCCTCATCGACACGCCGGATACGGACAGCACCCACCAGGAACGGCACGTTCCCATCATTCACAAGGCCATCAGCCTGTCCGATGTGCTGGTCTGCGTGTTTGACGGGGAGAATCCCAAACGGCGGGACCACACGGATTTTCTGGCCCCCTACGTACGGTTGTTCAGTGGAGAGAGTCTGGTGGTGGCGGTGAACAAATGCGATCGACTGGCGGAATCCGAGCTCACCGGCACGATCATGCCCGACTTTTCCCGGTATATCCGTGACGCCTGGTCCACAGAACCGGCGGCTGTTCTGTGCATCTCCGCCAGAAGCCATCTCAAGGACCCAGGCTGGGATCGCGAAGCCATGCCCAAGCACGACCGTAACCAGTTCGACCAGCTGCGGCAGCTGATTGTCGGCACCTTCAACCGGTCCGGTTTTTCCGTTGACCGACGACTCGACAATGCCCGGCGCCTGAGTGAGTATCTTCGGCAGACCGTTCGCAGCGAAGCGCAAAAGGAAAAAAAAGATCTGGACGCGTCCATCGGCCAGATGGCCGCGTCGGAGGCCGAAGCCATGCGGCAGGCGGTGACCGCTTTTCGCGGCGATGGCAACGCAATGATGCCGGGCATCAACGTCCGCCTGTATCAGCAGCTGGCCCAGCGCTGGCTGGGGCCGGTGGGATGGCTGGTGGCGGTCTGGACCCGGATCCTGGTTTTCGGTACCGGCATCGCCTCCATACTGCGATTCGGCAATCCGGTCCGGCAGATTGTCGGGGCGGTTTCCGCGGTCAGGCATTATGCGGATTCTAAAAAGGCCTTGGATGCAGCGGGTCGCGGGTCCGGGGCCGGCATGGCCCTGCAGCGCTACGACACGGCCATCGCCCGCACGTGGCCCGATATTGCCGAGACGCTGATCAAGGCCCGGTTTGATTCTTCGGTGCGCGAGGCTCGCCATGCGCCGGGTTACGGGGAGGAGGTCGGGCAGCGCCTTTCCCTCGTCTGGAACGATGCGTTGGAGGATGAATTGGCCAAGGCCGGCCGCCGATTGAGCGGCGGGCTGCTGCAGCTGGTCTTCAATCTGCCGGTGCTGGGTGTTCTGGGCTATGCGGGATGGCTGACGACGGTTAATTTTTTTTCGGGCAGCATTCTTTCAAGCAATTTTTTTCTGCACGCCTTCTGGACGATTGTTCTCGTCCTTTTCCTCAGCTTTTTTCTGCTCCAGGCGGTGATTCGCCTGGCGGCCGGAAAAGAGCGTCTGCTGGCGCGCATATTCTCCCGGGTCCGGGAAGCGGTGGACCAGCAGCACAACCTGTCTGAAAACCCGGTGTGGCAGCAGGCGAATACGATTATTCGATTGGGGGATTGAGGTATTGGTGGATTGAGGGATTGGGGAATTAAGGGATTGAGGGATATGCTAATTCCCCAATTCGGAATTTCAGCAGCCAGGCCATCCGGCCCGGACGCTATCGATTCTCCGTGTGACGCTTCATTTCCGCCATGAGCTGCCGGGTCCGGTGGCCCGGCCGCCCGTCGGCAATGACGCCGTCATCCACCTGAACGACCGGCACGAGCCCCTTGCTGGTCCCGGTGATGAACACCTCGTCGGCGGTCAGCAGTTCGGTGCGGGAGATGTCGCGCAGGTCAATCGCGAAAAGTTCCTGGGCCAGCTCCAGCACCACCTTGCGGGTCACGCCGGAGAGGATGCCCTTCCCGGGCGTCACCAGCCGGTCACCGATAAAGGCAAAGATGTTGGAGGTGGTGCACTCCATGGCCAGGCCGTTGCGGTCGATGTACAGGGCTTCGATACCACCTTCGGCGGCGGCCTTTTTCAGGGCCAGGCTGGCCGAGATATAGTCGATGCTCTTGGCGCCTGGAATCGGGCGCTCCACCTCCCAGGAGATGATTTTGACCCCCTTGGTGTACCAGTGATCGGGCAGTCGCGGTACCGGTGACACCAGAACCAGCAGGCGCGGACTACCCGACGGGGTCATGAAATCCGTGCTGGACCCCCCGGTGACCACGATGCGGATGTTGGCTTCCGGGATATCATTTTTAGCCAGGGTCTGCTCCACCACCCTGGCGATGTCCTCGTGGGACCAGGGCAGGGTGAGCCCGATTTTTTGGGCGGAGGTCTCCAGCCGATCGATGTGGGCATCCAGGAAATAGGGCCTGCCGTCGTAGGTCCTGAGCAGATCGAATACGCCGATGCCGCGCAGGATAGCCAGGTCGTCCACCGGGATGACCGCCTTTTCCGCCGGTACGAAATTACCGTCAATATAATAGATCGCCACCTAAACCTCCCATGGCTGTTTGTAAAAAATGGATCAACGGTCCTCCTGTTACACCATTGGATGCGGGGTCTCAAGGGATAACATCGACCGTAAGGAAGCGAAGCACCAGTGGAATCGGTTGAAATCGTAGAAGGGGACCTGAATCGCAAGGAAAAACAACAATATGATTGACTTTCTGCCCATAACCCGATCCGACATGCGGCAACGGGGATGGGATGACCTGGATGTCATCCTGATCACCGGGGACGCTTACGTGGATCATCCGGCCTACGGGGTGGCGCTGATCGGTCGCGTGCTGGAATCGCAAGGGTTCCGGGTGGGCGTCATCGCCCAGCCCGACTGGCGGACGGTCGCGGATTTCGAGCGCCTGGGGCGGCCAAGGCTCTTTTTCGGCATCACCTCGGGCAATGTGGATTCCATGGTGGCCAACTATACGGCCAACAAGCGACCCCGTCAAAAGGACGATTACGCGCCGGGCGGGAAGGCCGGCCTGCGGCCTGACCGGGCGTTGATCGTCTATGCCAACCGCGTGCGCCAGGCCTTCAAGGACGTACCCGTGGTCATCGGCGGAATCGAGGCCAGCATGCGCCGGCTGGCCCACTATGACTACTGGGACAACCGCGTGCGGCGATCCATTCTCTTCGATGCCCGCGCCGACATCCTCGTCTACGGCATGGGCGAAAGCCAGACCGTGGAGATCGCCCGTCGCCTTGCCCATGGGGAGACGGCAGACCGCCTCGATCACATTCCCGGCACGGCGGTCATCCGCAGGGACCCGGCTTTTTTAACTGAATTCGTCACCATCCCCGCCTGTGAGGCGGTTGCCGAGGACCACGAGCAATTCAACCTGGCCTTCAAGCGCTTTTACGGGGAGCAGAATCCCGTCACCGCCCGGCCGGTGGTTCAGGCCCACGGCGACCGCTTTGCCGTGGTCTATCCGCCGCCCATACCCCTTTCCCCGGCTGAGCTGGACGCCATCTACGAACTCGACTACCGGCGCTGCTGGCACCCGATCTACGATGCCGCCGGCGGTGTCCAGGGGTTGGAGACCGTGCGGCATTCACTGGTGACCCATCGCGGCTGCAGCGGCGAGTGCAACTTCTGCTCCCTCTATTTCCATCAGGGACGCATGGTCCAGAGCCGCAGCGCCGACTCCATCGTTGGCGAAGCACGACGGCTGGCCCGGGACCCGGCCTTTCGCGGCACCATTACGGATATGGGCGGCCCCACGGCCAACCTGTATGGGGCCGACTGCCCGCGCTGGGCTAAAAAAGGGTTTTGCGGCAACAAACGCTGCATGGCTCCCCGGACTTGCCCCAGCCTCGATCCCGGCTACGACAGGAGCCTGCCCATGTACCGGCGTATCCGGAAGATTCCGGGGGTCAAGCATGCCTTTGTCGGCAGCGGGTTCCGCCACGACCTGTTCGGCGGCAGCGGGGCCGATGCCTGTCTGGAGGAGTTGTGCCGGTTTCATGTCAGCGGCCAGATGAAGGTGGCGCCCGAGCACGTGTCCGACCCGGTGCTGGATGCCATGGGCAAGCCAGGCATCGAGACCTATGACGCCTTTGTCAATCAATTCAACCGGATCAACCAGCGTCTTGACTCGCGGCGCTACCTGGTCAACTACTTCATCAGCGCTCACCCCGGTTCGACCTTAAAGGATGCGTTGGAAATGGCACGCTACCTGATCCAGCGGGGGATGCATCCCGAACAGGTCCAGGATTTCATCCCGCTGCCCCTGACCCTGTCCGGTGCCATGTACCACACGGAAAACCATCCCATCACCGGCAAGCGCGTGCACGTGGCCAAAACTTTTCGCGAGAGGAAGATGCAGCGAGCCCTGGTCCAGTACCGCAACCCATCCAACCGGCAGCTGATCCGCGATGCCCTCAAAGAATTGAAGGCGGAGCACCTTGAAGCGCTGTTTTTCAGAGCTGCTGCGGGAAAAATGCCGCAACGATCCGGTGGTTTCGGGAACTGGAAAGCCTCTCGTGCGGGTTCGCAGGCAACGCCCGCAGTCAAACCGGTCGGACGGCGAAGCGGGAAATCCGGCAAGGCGGCACGGACCAGACGCCGCCGATAGTCTGAACAGCCCCGCCACAATCCCGCCTTGTCGCATATCCGATGGGAATAATTTTTCTCCTGTGGAAAAATTGTTCCACGAATTGTGGCTTGTTTTTCCTTCCGGCCGCCAGGCATGACAGAACACAATCCATAACATTTTGAATCTGTTGAAATAGCTATCGTTGTCACTTGCCGGTATGCTACTTGCAAGCTTTCCTGCAGAAAATCGTTGGGCATTGTCGGCAGGTTAGCCAAGCGAAAATCGAAACGAAATCTACATCGTATGGCTTCCCCCGGCACCGGCAGGAAAAGGCAGGAATACACATGCACGCAGAGCATGCCATCGCTTCCAAAAAAATGAATCTAATCGACAATGGCGGACGACGTTTTGGCGACGATCGCCGCCTATATTCCTATAATGGCTACCTGCCCGAGCGTCGGTCCGACGAGGATCGCCGAACGGGCATGGATCGCAGAAGCAGACCAAGAGCGGCCTGATCGCCATTGGTCGTTGCGTTGACCTGCGAGAGCCCTATGCCCATTTCATACACAGGAGGAGAATGCCCTAAGGCTATCGACGTTCATCCTCGATTTGCGCTTTCTTCAGTGCGGCCGCCAGTGCCGCACGATGCAGATCGGCAGCCAAATGGACCGGGCTCTTGCCCCAGATGGGGT